>JAFSTJ010000898.1 GCA_017450525.1 Victivallales bacterium
CCTTGCGTTGAATAGTTGAATTGCTACTTGTTGATTTTTCCTTTGCAAATATTGATTGGCTTGTTATATTGCCCATACGTATTTAATAATAGTCTATTGGAATAGAGGTGGTGTTGGCAATGTCGAAAAACGATGCTCAAGTGTGTTATATGAGGGCTTATATGCCCGATGGCGTTTTGGAGAAGCGCATAGAAATGTTCCCGTGCAGGATAGGGCGACAGAACAGCAATGACATTACGCTGGCAGACCCTTCGGTATCCAGCCTTCATGCAATGCTGACCAAGGATGAGGAAGGCGGCTCCATACATTTGGAGGACCAATTCAGCACCAACGGCATGTTCCGGGACGGGCAGAAGGTGCAGAGCGTGGTCATAGACCATCCTCAGCGCATTGTAATGGGGCGTATTTACATCGATTTCGCATTGAATGAAGATGAATTGGATGTGTTGCCGCCATTGCAGGGGCAGCCAGCCCCCCAGAAGCAGGAGAAAAAGGAGACACCAGAGGATTTCCGCAACAAGGAATTGGAGGAGTTGGCGGCCTCGCCAGTCAACAGATCGGCCACATTCACCTGGGGCAATGCCAATTCGGCACATCGCGGCATAATATGCCCGCATTGCTGGCATAGTTTTGACGTCAGTGAATTCCTGTTCATCGCCAGGCACCAGAGTCTAATGGGCGACCCCGTCCTGGGCGCGGATGCCGCGCAGCGTTTTCTGCCTTCACGCTTTACGCCTGAAGGCAATGCAATAGATGCAGCAGGAATGAGCTGCCCTGACATGGCATGCCCCCATTGCCATTTGAGGATACCCCAGGCAGCCGCCGAGATGCCGCCCCTGTTCCTGTCCATCGTTGGTGCGACAGCCAGCGGCAAGTCATATTTCCTGACCAGCATGACCTGGAACCTGCGCAACACATTGTCCAGGGATTTTGCAATTTCATTCACCGATACTGACGCGGTGAACAACCAGATACTCAATGAATTCGAGGAAACTGTGTTCCTTGCTTCGGACCAGGACGCGCTGGTGGCACTACGCAAGACTGAACTCCAGGGCGAACTGTACAACCAGGTGCTGCTGGACAATATGCTGATTAACCTGCCAAGCCCATTCCTTTTCACCGTGGCACCAGCAGAACACCATCCAATGTACGAGAAGGTCAAGGACACATTGTCCCGCACATTGGTGCTGTATGACAATGCAGGCGAACATTTCGAGCCTGGCATGGATTCCGTTGAGAACCCAACTACGCAGCATCTGCTGCATTCGGACACAATATTCTTCTTGTTTGACCCAACCAAGGACGTGCGTTTCCGCCGCAGAATAAAGGGGGTGGACGATCCACAGCTGTCCGCCGCCGCACGTGTGCAGCGCCAGGAAATCATCCTTACGGAAATGATTAACCGCATAAAGAAGTACTCTGGAATGCGTTCAGGGCAGAAGTCCAGAAAGACACTTGTGGTCGTGCTTTCCAAGTATGACACATGGCGGTCGCTGATGAGCCACGATCTGCCAGAGGAACCCTGGAAGTGGGACAGCGAACTCAACACATGCGCACTGGATGTACCACTGCTGAAGAATGTATCCTTTGAATTGCGCATGTTGCTGGACGAACTTTGCCCCGAGATTGTCTCCACTGCGGAGACTTTTGCGGGCGAGGTCCTTTATTTGCCAAACAGCGCTTTGGGCCACAGCCCCGAACTTGATGAGGATACGGGGCTTCTGGGAATACATCCCAGGGACATAGAGCCATTCTGGGCGACTGTTCCGATGCTGTATTTCCTGTGCCAGCACGGATTCATAAAGGCAGCCGCGCCCGAGAAGCACGAAAACTATCCTGATGTGAAGTGCCGCCTGTCTGGCGACATATTCTTTGTTGAGATACCTGGTCGCCGCAAGCCATTGCAGGTGCCACATTCATTTGCGGGCTGCCAGTTGCAGTGTCCAGGCACCGATATTTGGTTCACGGTGCCAGGCGATAACGCACAATAGAAGAAGATGGCATACGAACTGGTCTATACCTCGGCTGAAAAGGGCCTCCGCCCAGGCACACGCGGCTTCTGTACTGTGGCGCATACGCGGGGAATGCCCCCTCAATACATACAATTGCTGGAAGCATTGAGCGCATACAAGGGTTTGCGTTCCTCAATAGACAACATCTCTGAAATGCAAGAGCCAGTTGCCTGGAGTCATCTTTATAGCAGCATTCTTGGACGTAGCACCAGTATAATTTCCCGCATTGGTGCAACGCATCCAGACCACACGGGGCGCAGCAACAAGTTGGCGCACCATGTGATATGCCAGTCCAAGGAAAGAGCGGCTGCAGGTCCTGCCTGGCTCTGCCAGCAGCCTGACTTTTTGCTGGACGAATGGGACGAAGCCCCACATCTACTGGAAACGCAGAAGGACATTCCCCAAGGAAATGTGACACCAGCGCCTGCTCAAAGCTGGGCTGAATTGACTGGTGACGCAGGAAACGCGGCCATCTTGCCTGACATGTTTCTCAGCAATCCTGAAGGCATTGTGATAATACTGTTTCTGCCTGGCGTGGAATTGCTTCCATTGATTGCGGAATCCCTGGCATTGTTGCCTGAATACCAGCGCTGGAAAGTTACATTCAACACCTATTTCAGCACTCTGCCTGCTGGTTCCACATGCAGCTGGCGTTGCTGCCTGCCTGATTCAGATGCGTATAGGGACACAAAACGGAATCCAAAGGCGAAGATATTGGATTTGACTGGCGCCGAGTTAAAGACACCCACTGGCGTCCTTGCCGAATATGCCAGGACTGGACATCTTCCCGAGAAGAAAATAGTCGTGCCTGTGCAGAAGAACACAGGCGGCACCATAACAGTCAATTCCGATAACAGAAACATAAATATGCTTACTTTGAAACCACGCAAGAGATTTTAAGGGGCGAATATGACACAGGAACAGCAGATCATACAGCAGATACAGCAGAGGCTTGCTTCCGCACAGAGTGAGCGCAATGACAGCTTGGAGGATCTGGCCTCGCAGTACACTATAATGTGCGAAACCGTGCAGGAGCGCCTTTCCAGATGCATGGATTATCTTGGCAAGGGTATGCGTTCCGAGGCTGTGAACGAGGCGGGCAATGAACCCAACTTGCTCGAATACATTGACATGCTGAACTTCGAAGGCGTGGAGAAATGGTATAACCTGTGCATTGACCTGGAATTGAGCGTTCCTCCCCAGATTGACAAGGATGCCTGCAAGCGCCTCAAGGAAGCCGTGACTACCGAGGAGGGACTGGCGCCGCTTATGCGTGAATACCGCCGCAGCGTGTATGTGGGTGACCATGAACTGAGCGTGCAATTGCTGCGCAAAATCCGTGAAAAGGATCCAACCAATCCCAGCTGGGCTGTGAATCTGAAGCCATTGGAAGAAGAACTCATGCCCGAACAGGTGCGGCGCACTGAATTGGCATTGCAGAAGCTGGACATACGGGAACTCCGCAGGATGTATGCTGAATTCACCAATCCCCAGCGTGCCACTGAGCCACCCGCCGATATCATGCGCAAGTTGAAGACAGCATTGCTGTCGGAACGCGCCTCCGACTTGAACAGGGAGGCCAGCAATCTGATGCGGAAATTGCAGTTCAGCACCAGTGAGGAAGATGTGACAAGCACGGAGGCATTGCTGGAAAGCGCAAAAAAGCTGTCTGAAGATGAGGCGTTCATAGACGTGCCAGGTGCCTGGAACGCAGTGCTGGCGGCTGCCAGGGAGATGCTGGACTTGCAGGCGAGGCGCAACGAGAAGAAGGCGGCATTCCTCAAGGAAGTGGAGACCTTACAGAACAACCTCAATGCAGGGACATTGGATGAAATCACGTTGAGGCATGCCTGGGAGCATGTTCTGTCCTGGCAGATTCCAGTGTCGGATGTTTTGAGAAAGCAAGTTGAGGAGACGCTTGCCGAGAAGAAGGCAGCCAAGGAGCGTCGCAAGCGTATAATCACCACAAGTATCGCAAGCATTGTTGTCTTGCTTTTGGCGGCTGGCATCACTTTGTTTATCGTTACCGATCGTCGCAACAGGCACAATCGCACCTTGGCAGGGTTGCAGGAACTGTATTCAAAGGAGGAATACAACAAGGTGCTGGATTACATATCTATGCTGGCCACACAGGATGCCGCTTTCGCCGCATCGCCTGAAATACTTGACTTCAAACGCAAGGCTCAGGATGAAATCAGGCATAAGGAGGAACTTGCGGCTAACTACAAGGAAGTGCTTGACGAACTGGAAAGCATAAGGCGCAGGGGCTTCAGTTCCGCAAATCCTGCAAGAGTGACTGAATTGCTGGGCAACGGACTTAATATTGCCAATGAATTGAAGGACAATGGCAAGGCGAACCGCATCAAGAACTGGAAACAGTCATATCAGGAATGGAATGACAAGCGTATTCACGACGCATCATCCGTGGTGGTGCAGTGGGTGGCGTCTGTGCAGGCAGCCATAAAGGAGGCTAAGGCACATCCCTTTGCCAATTTGGAGGACGAGTTGGCGAAGATTGCTGAGTTAAGCGGGCGCAAGGAGGAGGCTCTCCAATATCTTGCCAATGCAGGAGAGTATGACAAAACCTCATTTGCAGAATGGGCGGAAAAACTTCAGGCATGGGAAAGAGCCACCCAGGAAAAGGCGAATCAGAAGAAGGCATTGGATGACGAGGTGGCGAAGTTGCGGCAGGACATAGTCCTGGCTCTGCCTGATCTGGTCAAATACCGCACTTTGATTCAGAGGTACATTGAAATCGCACCTAAAAACGATGAATTGGTGCTGGACTACAAGCGCCTGCTAGCCAACTATGACTTGTACTTGAGCGTGCCTGTTTTGAACACATTCAAACTGGAAAAGATACCGCCGACCACCGAGGAATGTGACAAAATAGACGCATTGCTTGAGGGCAGCGCCCGTGCCACGATTTGGGAAGGCTCACTTAAGATGGTGAGGCAGATTGGGCAGGCTAAGGAGGACATCGTGAAGGAGATACTTGGAATGTCCAGCGACACCCCCGAATTGACTGATTTCTTCTACATTGAATACAAGGAAAAGGGCACGCAGGAATGGTTGAGGCTGTATTCACCAGCCATGTTGAACATAGGTCCTGACAAGGAAAATCCAGATTTCATCAAGGTGTTTGGCAGGATATACCATGGCAGTGACAAAGTGGTGTTGATGCATACAAATGATGTGTTTGGCAAGAACTTCACATCCGAAAAATATGATTTCCGCTATGAGCGCAAGAAGGAGGATAATTATTCAGAATACCGCAAGTTCCTGGAGCAGTTCGTATTTGGGGCTAGTGAGGTGGAGGACATCGTGGCTTATCTGATACAGACAATGGAGCGGCTGAAGTCCAATTCCGCAATGGAATTGATACCGAAGGCGGTGGCGTTCAGGCGCATTACACAAATGCTGGACAAAAATTACGGTGAACTTGTCCCCGAATACAAGGAGCTTGCCAGCCTGTTCAAGAACATAGATGTCACGGTTCCATGGATGATTCCCCTCAATCCAGCAGTAGTGCGGGAAAATGCCAAGGTCAAGGAAGCTATTGCCAGCCTGCCAGATCTGAACAAACTAAAAACAGTATTCAGGGAAAGATGCGAAGAATACTTGAATGTAATCAATGGGCAGTATAGTTGCGCTGGCTCAATTGTGTTTGCTGATGGTGTGCCGACTATAAAGTTGATTGCCAGTGTGGACAGGCCCCTGGAATCCATTATTGGCTTCCCATCGCCAAAGCTGTTTGTTGTCTCCAAGGATGGGCATATAATCAATTCCGAGGCCCGCGAGCATATAATCAACGGAATGCCTTTGTTCATCAGGCGTTGATGCAAGGCAGATATGCACGGCCAATAATGGCCGCGCGCAGGACAAAAAAAAACAAGGGGCTGTTGCAAAACCTACCGTTTTGCGGCAGTCCCTTTTCTGTACTTATATTTGGCTTTTCTCCCATCCGTCTTCTTTTTCGACAGCTTCTTTATCAGCCTTTCGATATTTGGCTCTTTGGGCACTTCCGGTTCAAGTC
>JAFSTJ010000899.1 GCA_017450525.1 Victivallales bacterium
AGCTACTATGGCGGTGTGCTGACCGGCAGCAGAACCTGTTCTCTGACTGTTACGCTTCACTGTCCACTGTCCACTTTCCACTGTCCACTGTCCACTGTCTGTGGATAAATTACTCTACTTTGTATTCCCACAATCCGTGGATGTTGCAGTATTCGCGGATGATCATGCCCTTTTGCAGCGGCACATAGAACAGGGCCTCTGGCTTTTCGCCTGGCTTAAGATACTTGCGGTTCACGTATGGCCCATTGATGATCTCTATCCACTCGATGTAATGCTCCTCGCTCATTGGATGGGCTGTCTCCTTGCCGACCGACACCTTGGTTCCGTTCTCAATGGTCTCGGGATATGGCACGTGCTTCTCGAGCTTGTACTCGGCAGTCTGGGGCTTCATCAGCTGCATTTCCTTGCCGCAGCAGGTAGCGGGGCAGTCGCATCCTGTGGTAACCTCCACCACAAGACCACATTCATTGCATTTGTAGATTTCCAATCTCTTCATGATGTCGCTCCTGTTGAAAATTAGGGACTTTCAGTATTTCTTGATGATGTTCACATCCACCCTGATGCTATCCTTACGGGCCTTCTTGAAGGTGAGTTTCACAGGATTCTTGCCCGCCTTGAGTTTGGGGACAACACCCTTGACCTTGCCACTCTGCACCACATTGCCATTGTAGTCAGACAACTGCCACTCTTTCTCGTCGCCAAAGTGCAACACATAGCCAGAGCGGATTTTGCAGGGGAACGAGAAGACATTACGCCTGATTTTGAAGGTAGGCGTGTCCAGGTATGGGCATTGCGCCAACTTAACAAGGCCGCCCAGATAGAACTGCGCAGGACGATTTCCGCACATGAGGTGGTTCACGCTATAGGCTATGCAACTTATCTTGCTTAAATCAATGCCAGTTGCATCGCCGAGGTAGAAGTCCACCAGACGCCAGCTGGCGTCATTCAACTGCACCGTGCAGTCGTGGGTATTGCCGTGAACGTCGCATAGACGTATCTTCAGGCTGGACATGGATGGCTTGCAGCCAATCCACAATCCAATGCCCTCGCACTTGGACAGGTCAACTGGCTTTGCAAAGGTCCTGCCAAATGAAATCCAGCCGATATTGTCGCCTTTGCGCTTGCTTAGCGCATTGACAAACATTCCCGTTCTGCCTTCAGAGCAGAACTTCTCCAGTTGCAGTTCGGTGTCCTCGTTTCTGTCAGTGCCCAGAGTATTTAGGCATTGCGCGAAGGGGTTCTTCTTTGAGGGCAGGTAACTGTCTGGTGAAGCAAAGTCATCAATAATGTCGCTCTTTGCGTCAGAGGCATTTGCAATGCCAGCGGAAACAGCCTCGATTTCAATATCCAGCGTGGGTATGTCATTGGGCGAGGCTCCCTGGGAATCGCGCCTGAATATGTTCCATTGTGCGCCCTGCTTGTCCAATGCAAGCAAAGTAATTGGCATCTCGTATTCTTCCTTGAGCATACTCCAATCCGTCTTTCTGGAGCATGTTCCGAATGACTTGCCGTCTGTGAAAAGAGTCAATTCAGCGCGTGCAGTGAGGCCAGACTCATTCACATTGCCAGAGAGGCTTAGCCTGTTGGCGCCACTCTTAAGGGAAGGCAACAAGCCTTTGCAGCATTCCTTGGCGGAGAAGCGCCTGTAAAGCCTACCCTCCTGGCTATAGACCTCCAATTCGCCAGCATCGGTGTATTCCAGATAATCGCCAGCAGTGACCTGGCATGGACACTTGATTTCAGCGTCATTGACTTGCAGGCGCAGTCCCTCTATGGCACAACGCTCCTGCGCCAGGCATTCAATATCCTTTATCTCAATGTCCAAGGAGCCCTTTGCAGGAATGTCATTCACGAAAATATTGATTTCGCCGATGCCCTTTGTGCTTAATGGGCCGCGGCAATTGCGGCTGTATCCAGCGTCCGTATTGTAGGGCCATTTATGATCTGCCATCTTGTCAGTATCCCTTTCACGCAGCAGTCTGATAAAATATTTCCAGCCGCTGAAGTCCAGGCGGATATAGTGGTCAGATTGAAAGCGACCAAAGGGCTTTGGACTGCATACCTGTATATTCAGCAGCGCACCTGAATTGTCGCCTTTCACCCACAGGCCAAAGCCATCGCAGACCTTAAATGACCTGAACGGATAGTCATACACCCTGCCCTCGCGCAACCAGGCGCCATCCGAGAATGAATTGCTGTTATCCGCCTGTATGTGGATACGCCCGCTCTCTGTCTTTGTGGCAGGATAGACTTTGGTCTTTACGCTGACGCCTTCAGCAGCCTCGCTGACATCTGACTTGTAGCCTTTGCAGAACTCCAAGAACTTTTCACCCTGAACGGGCCTGGCCGCGTACAAAGTCTCGATTCTTGCACGGAGCAAGCTAGGATTGTCTATAGTTATATTCCATTCCGCGCCCTTGCCGCCAATGTCCTCGAACTTAGCCTTATGGACATTCAGTTCCCTTAACTTCCAGACGCCCTGGTCATCCATGCGCAGGGTGAATTCCTTGTCAAGATTAGCGATTTTCCTCAAATCCGCAACAGTGAAATAGTTTGCAAGGCGCATCCTCTCATACCAGCCTATGACAGTCATCATATCGAAAATGCGCCCGTTCCACTGGCCATTCTTCGCGCTGGTCTCCAGCAGTGACATTGGGCCATCCACCGCAAGATTCTTGCAGGCGAAATACTCCATGTCATCCATGAACTGGCCAGGGAAGTCAGGCGTTGAGCCAAGCGCGGCCCACCATCCCATCTGGGGCATCAGCAGATTGCATTTGCGGAACGAGGCGCAAAGGCGCGTGTGCGAGGCGTGTTGCTTTTTGGGTCCCCAGACAGGATAGTCGTATGCGCCGATGCGGGAATGGAACCACCAGGCATTATGCGGCCAGCAACTGCCCTCTGTCAAGATGTCATGATCCACCTTCTGGAAAATCTTCCAGCGCATTGCATCCACGTCATAGCGCAGTCCCATGCCCTCAGAGCCATCATAATAAAGTCCCTGCAAGCCCAGGTAGTTTATCTTGTCGGCAATGGAGGAGGATAGAGCCTCGCCCAATGGACTGTCTGGCTTTGGATAAAACGCGATGTAGCGCTGCCTGAGATAGTCCACCTTGTCACCAGCATTGTGGCTGCTAACCTTTGTACCGAAAGCGCCGCGAACGCAATGCCCGAAGTAATACGGCTTCTCGTGGCTGATTTCGCTGTACTGAATGAGTTCCTTTCCAATCTTCAGCACATTGCCACTGCTGGAGTAGCTCATGACAACCTCGTGACCAGGTTTCGGCAGTTCATCTACGTAAACACGATCGCCTGTTTTTGAAAGGGGCTTTGACAAGGTGTAGGTGTAAGTTGCAATAAGGTCATCCGATGGCACAGGGCTTATCCAGGTGTCATCGGGCTGGATGCAGGCGGTAAGTGTGTGGAATGTGACCTTCAGACCAGCCTGATGGAAGCGATCCACCGCCTTCTTCATATCGTCAAGGCCATTGGGATAATAGTCTTTCTTCACGTCATAGTGCCCCAAGGTCTTCCACCAGCCATGTAGATGCACGTACTGGAAACCGCCGCGCCTGGCGAACTTGATCCAGTCCTCCAAATCCTGCATCTCGAACTCCAGCCAGAGATAGGACCCCCTGTTCGATATGGCCTCCATAGACCAGGCGCCGCCGCAAAGCGACTTTGGCACTGGCTCGTTGTTGGTGACGTTCTTAAGGATGCGCAGCATCTTTTCACGAGGCGCGGCGGCCAGCGCGAATGCAGGTCTCCTGTCATCGTTGTTCTGCAGATACGCCTCCGCAAAGGGTTGCAACGAAGGGGTGCCTTCCTTTGTGATGCGCACGCTGCCCATCAGCGACAGGCTGCGGATGCAGACCATGTCCTCATCGTCTGACAGCATTCCGCCCATATCGCCCCTGTATTTCACGCATTTCGGCGCAATGCACAATGGCAATAGTTCCTCATAATCCTGCAAGTCAATGCTTTCCAGAGTGAACCTTATGTAATCGGGCATTTCCTCCACACGCATTGCGATGGTGCCATGCTTTCCAAAGCCAAAGGAGAGGCTGCCCTTGGAGGCGCGCATCGTGCCATCAAGCATCTTGCCTCCCTCCAGCGAAATGGACAGCAAGGGACGCTGTTCCGCCAGCAGTTCCTTACCGCTTGTCAACTTCAGTGAAGTGACAATGCCCTTTGAATTGACTTCCAACGTGAAATGTCTGGTCTTGAAAATCATGGGATCAGGCTCCTTTTTTTATTTCCAGGAATACAAACCAATTGCCAGCACCATTAGAATTGCAGCGATGATGCGCTGAATCCATTTACGGGCGCTGACATTGGAATCCAGGGAGGCAAGGCCGAACAGAGGCAATGACAGCCCCATCAGAACAGAGAAGACACCGCGTGTGGCAAGTATCACATTGCCAAACACAGGCAGCACCTTCGCAAAGCAGTACAGCAACGCCAGTTGGGACATAACCCACACGACGGAATACGGCAGAGCCAGAACAAACTGGTCCTTGCTGGGCTTGTATTTCAGCATACCTGGCAATGCCATCAAACCCAGCACGGGATAAATCAGGGAAACCACAGCAAACGCGCTGCGCAAGTCACTGAAGCCACACTGCTTGACATGCAGCACCATGTTGGTTTCCAATATATCGCAAGTGGAATACATAACCAATGTGCAAAGCACAAAAAGCCAGCCCAGGGGCCTCTGCTTGCCTGCGCCGCTCCAATTGAACATCATGGCGGAAATGGCGGATATGAGTATGGCGAGCCACTGCCTTGGTATCAGGCTGCCATGATTGAACGTAGTGAAAATCAGCGCCAGGACTATTATCTTCAGGCCCAGCAGCGATGAAAGGCGGCTTGCCTCAAAATAGCGCAATGCCAGAAAGAAGCACAGTTGCCCTAGCATGAACGCGGCAACCCACGCAACCACCTTCAACGCAAACATCCCTGGCTGCTCCAAGTACGCAAATGGGAACAGGAATGGCGTAAACGGCAGGGACAGTATCAGCATTCCCACCATGCCATACGTAAGAAGCCGTCCTTCCTCGTTATAGCGCTTCATAAAACGGGCATTAAGCAAATACCCGATGGAGTTAAAGAAGGCTGCTAGAAAACCGCAGAAAATACCCATTTTTGGAAAGTGGTTAGTGGTTAGTGGTTAAGTCGCGACGCTGTCGCGCCGCGCACCCGACGTGAGCGCCGAGGCGGCGCCCACATAAAAAAGGCGCACTCTGGTGCCAGAGTGCGCCTTTGTATGGCTGTTGTTACATCAGCTTACCAACTGTCTGGATGAACTCCATACGCTTGGCGGCGTCTGCCTCGGCCTGCTTGAAGAGTTCTTCAGCATGCTTTGGATTCGCCTTGAGCAACAGCTTGTAGCGGCCTTCGGACTGGAGGAATTCCTGGAAGGTGCCGTTTGCGGCGGCCTTCACATCCCAGTGGAAGCGTGCATCGCCTTCCGCTGCTGGGTTGAAGCGGTACACTGGATAGTAACCTGCCTCAACGGCGCGCTTCTGCTCGGTCTGAGTCTTGCTCATGTCGATGGTATGAGCAATACATGGCGCGTATGCGAAGATGATGGACGGGCCATTGTAGGCCTCGGCTTCCTGGAATGCCTTCAAGGTCTGCATGCGGTCATAGCCCAGTGCCACGCTGGCAACATAGACATAGCCATAGCTCATGCACATGAAGCCCATGTTCTTCTTGTAGGTCCTCTTGCCGCCTGCAGCGAACTTTGCGACTGCTGCGGTAGGTGTGGACTTGGAGGCCTGTCCTCCTGTGTTGGAGTAAACTTCGGTGTCCAGAACCAGGATGTTGACGTTGCGGTTCATTGCCACCACGTGGTCGATGCCGCCGTATCCGATATCGTTTGCCCAACCGTCACCACCGATGATCCACACGGACTTGTCCGTGAAGTAATCAGCCAGCTCGTTGATCTTTGCCAGCACGGAGCAATCGCACTGTGCAGCATACTTGGCAATGAGGGCCTTTGCGGCTTCCTGTGCGGCCACTGCCTCGACGGTCTTGGAGTTGTCCCAGAAGGACAGAGCCTTGCCGATTGCATCCTTCAGATCTGCTGGTGCCTTGTCGCTCTCAAGCAACTTGCCGCAGAATGCCTTCAAGGTCTCGCGGTTTGAATCAATGGCGAGGCGCATACCGAAACCGAATTCCGCATTGTCCTCGAAAAGTGAGTTCGCCCATGCGGGACCGCGGCCATTCTGTGCTTTTGCGTATGGGATGGTCGGGAATGTACCAGAGTAGATGGAGGAGCAGCCAGTGGCGTTTGCAACCACCATGTTCTCGCCGAAGAGCTGGCTCGCCAGCTTGACGTATGGGGTTTCGCCGCAGCCTGCGCAGGCACCCGAGAACTCGAACAAAGGCCTGCGGAGCATGGCGCCCTTCAGTGTGGTCGGAGCGTTCTTGCCCAGGATGTTGTCCTCTGTGCTCTCGAAGAACTTCTCGTTGGCATTTTCGCCAGCGGCGCGTTCTGCCTCCAGGGTGGACCAGGTGAGTGCTGCAGCCTTCTTGATGCTGCCGTCCTCGTTCTTCTGCTCCTTGACAGGGCACTGCTCGAGGCAGACGCCGCAGCCCATACAGTCTTCGATATAAACCTGAACCTTGAACTTCAGGCCATCCGCCTTTGGCTGTGGATCCTTGGTTGCGAATGAGGCAGGTGCCTTAGCCAGGTCTTCCACCTTGAACAGCTTGGTGCGGATTGCTGCATGTGGGCAGGAGGAGGCGCAGATGCCGCACTGGATACATGCATCGATGTTCCACTTTGGCACCTTGGGCGCGAAGCCGCGCTTCTCAAGGCAGGCAGTGCCGATGGGCAGCGTGCCGTCCAGGCTCATTGCGGAAACAGGAATTGCATCGCCGTTGTTGCGCATGCTGGGCTCGATGATCTTCTTTGCGAAGTCGTCTGCATCATCTGGGATGAGTTTCAGCATATCTGCATGTGCCACGCCATCAAGTGAAGCAGGAACTGGAACCAACTGGCAAGCATCGGCTGCTGCGTCAACCAGTTCGTTGTTCATGTCGATGACAGCCTGGCCCTTCTTCGCGAAGGTCTTGGTATTCAATGCCTTCATTTCCTTGGCTGCTTCATCAAATGGAACAATGCCGGACACCTTGAAGTACGCCACCATCATGACGGTGTTGGCGCCCTTGCCGCGCAGACCAGGCTTGGTCTTCACGATCTGCTCTGCGTTCACATTGTAGAACTTGATGTTGTTGGCGATGATGTATTCCTGCATGTCGCGGGTCAGGTGTGAGAAGACCTCGTCATTGCTGTAGTGGCTGTTCAGCAGGAATGTGCCGCCCTTCTTCAGGCCCTTCAGCAGGTCATAGCGGCCAATGTATGCTGCGCAGGAGCAGGACACCAGGTCAGGGCTGGTGATGAGGTAGGTGGACTTGATTGGGCTGTCCGAGAAACGCAGATGCGAGCAGGTCAGGCCGAAGGACTTCTTTGAGTCGTATGCGAAGTATGCCTGTGCATCCTTGTTGGTGAGGTGGCCGATGACCTTGATGGTGGTCTTGTTTGCGCCGACTGTACCGTCGCCGCCCAGGCCGTAGAACATGCAGGCTGTGGTGCCAGCAGGCTCTGTGGTGATGTGCTCGTCAATCTTGAGTGACAGGTTGGTCACGTCATCGTCAATACCCACTGTGAAGCCGTGGAAGCCACCCTTTTCAAGATGCTTGTAAACGGCAAGAATCATGGAAGGAGTGAAGTCCTTGCTGGAGAGGCCGTAGCGGCCGCCGATGATTGTGATTGCTGGGTTGTTGACGGCAACCTTGACATCCATGTACAGAGGCTCGCCGATTGCGCCTGGTTCCGTGGTGCGGTCCAGAACAGCAATGCGCTTGACGGTCTTGGGCAGAACTGCCAGGAACTTGTCCGCATAGAAAGGACGATACAGGCGGACCTTGATCAAGCCGTACTTTGTGCCGCGTGTGGCATTCAGGTATTCAATGGTCTCTTCGATTGCCTCGCAGGAAGAACCCATGGACACGATGACGTCTGTCGCATCTGGTGCGCCCACGTAGTCGAACAGGTGGTATGCACGGCCAGTGACCTTTGCGACCTGGTCCATCTTCTCCTGCACGATTGCGCCAACTGCATCATAGTACTTGTTGACGGTTTCGCGGCCCTGGAAGTAAACGTCACCATTCTGTGCGCCGACCTTGGTGATTGGCTTTTCTGGGCGCATTCCGCGAGCGCGGAACTCTGCGATTGCCTTCTTGTCAATCATCTCTGCGATGGTCTCGTATGGGATTTCCTCGAACTTGTGGACTTCGTGTGAGGTGCGGAATCCATCAAAGAACTGGAGGAATGGAACCTTTGATGGATAGGTGGAGAGATGCGCCACCAGAGCCAAATCCATCTCTTCCTGGACGGAGTTTGCGCACAGCATTGCAAAGCCAGTGTTGCGGCAGGCCATCACGTCTGAATGGTCGCCGAAGATTGCCAGGGACTGGCAGGCCAGTGAACGTGCTGTCACATGGAAGACGGTGGGCAGCATTTCACCTGCGATCTTGTACATATTTGGTATCATCAGGAGAAGACCCTGTGATGCAGTGTAGGTTGTGGTCAATGAACCAGCAGCCAACATTCCGTGAACTGCGCCTGCCGCGCCTGCCTCGGACTGCATTTCAACAACCGAGACCTGCTTGCCCCAGATGTTCCTCTTGTCTTCTGCCGCCCACTGGTCAACCCATTCACCCATGGTTGATGAAGGTGTGATTGGGTAAATTGCCGCAGTCTCGCTCAACGCGTATGCCACGTATGCTGCCGCGTAGTTGCCATCTTGTGTGTTGATGTTTCCCGACATTCTTTCTTTCTCCTGAATGATTACGGTTCCTAAATTAAACGCCCCGAAAGGCAAAACAAAACAATTGTAGCGGAATTTAACATGCAAGCCCTCTTTGTCAAAAGAGACTTTTGAAAAAAGCCTATAGATATCCCATAACTTTTGTAATGGGCCAATCTCCCCTATGTTTTTCCATACGCCGACGGCGTCCATGTTCGCGGCCATGAGCCGCGAACTCAGGACGTTGGACTGCCAAACGCTATTGAGGGCGCACTGTCCATGCAAAACCAATGGTGGCTGGAAGTCCCGCGTCCTGAGTTCGCGGCTCATGGCCGCGAACATGGACGCCGACGGCGTATGGAAAAACATGTGGAAAAAAGCCATCGATTTCCATTATGGCATGCAATGATGTGATATTACAAATCATCCATACGAACCCTGAAACGACACTCAACATTATGGGATAACTGTCAATATGTTATTGGTGTTTGAAATTTCATTTGAAAATATTACTTTATGTTGCTTCTTGGATGAGAGCAACGGAAACATTTTCGCAGTTAGTGTGTAATCATTTCGCAGTTAGTGTGTAATCATAATGAGAAGACACGATACTTTTGGTAATATAGATAATTTGAGCAAGGGAGAAAAACCATGACACTTGACATCAACGGATACAACAACGTGTTCAAATCCTTCGTGGAGTTCGCGCAGCAGCGCGTGGATGCCAACGATGCGAAGGCAGTCATTGATGCGCACGTCAACAAGCTTGGCAATCGCAGGATACTTGCCGTCACCCAGTCGCTCACGGACGAGGTCCACAAATGGCTGCGTACGAATGATGAATATGCCGTGAATGACCGCACCCGCAACCTTTTCAAGAAGGCCATCATCAACATGTACGGCGGCGAATCGAAGATTCCCGCCTCCGTCAAGAAGGCGATGCTCCTAGGCGACTACAACTGCGGCAAGCCCCTCACAGCCCGCCGCATTATGGCAGTAAAAGCCGCCATTGACGCGGACGGCACGGCTGCGAAAATCAGTCTTGAGACATTCAAGTCCCCCGCCGTCAAGACCGAGGCGCTGAATCTCGGCTTCAAGAAAGGTGAGCTGCCTAAACTCGCCCGCGCCGCTCACTTCTACGCCCAGGCAACTGGTGTCAGCGAGATGGACGCGCTGCGGGCCGTCGCCGACCCCGGCTCGAAGGCGAACCGTCTGATGAACTACGGCGGGCGCTTCCTCGAAAGTGCGCAGAACTTTGCCAACGGCCTCCGCCTCATGGACTCCTTCGCAGCATGGTTCAAAGACCTCAAGGACACGATGGGTCCCATCCACAAGCAGGAAAGGAATGTACGCGACTTCTCCCCCGCGAACACGCCGACCAAGCTCAACGTGGACAGCACTATCCTTAAGGACGGAAATCTCAAGGGTCTCGAGAAGTTCGTCTTCGAGGAACTCGCCTCGAATCCCGCGCATGACCTGGCGGGGAACGACCCGGAACGGCTCTTTGGCTTCGGGAACAACGGAGCAATGCGCTTCCTGGGCCGCGGCTACGGCCAGTCCGTGCTCTCCACCCTCGCCAACATCCCGCCTGCCAAGCGCGCAGTCATCTATGCGGCCTACGACCTCTTCACCAAGAATGCGACGAATGCGCAGGAGGCCCACAACCAAGTCCAAAGCGGCGACCAACACCGGACGCAGATTGAGGCGGCCAACAGCGCGACATTCCTCGCCCGGCTCTTGCGCAACTTCGACAAGCTCGAGGCAATGCACCGTAAAGGAACGCTCACCGCGCGGAACATCCTCGACAAGTTCTTCCCGGACATCCGCGACAAGGGCAACTACGACTACAAGGCTGTGAACAAGTACCTCGACGACCTGTCGGGTTTGCTCTACCGTGAAGCGGACGAAGGCAATCCCTATGCGGACCTCAACACGGGCGTGCTCCAGACCACCATGAACAACTGCGGCACCACAATCGAGGAGACTGCGGCAGCACTGCGCGCAGGCAAAATGCCGCCAATCCCGAAGATGCTCTGTACTGGCTCGATGGAACTCAGCGCCTTCGACGGCACGACAAAGGGCGGACGCGGCCTGGTGGCCGCCGACGCCGACCGTCCCTCGAACTACTCGATCACAGGCGGCGAGCAGGACATCCTCAAGGGTGCCGACGCCGGCTTCGGCTTCACCTTCCCCGATGGCACACGCCTCGTCACGAACGGCACCTATATGGACAACATCCCCGTCGTCTGCGACAAGGTGGAAGCGCTTTGCGGGCGGGTGCACGTCGCCCAGGCCAACTCGGTGATGATGATGCTCTCGCAGTCGGGCCTGACGAACCTCAGAGGCGGCATCCCGGCACTCGGCGTCGTCTGCAACGAGCATTCCGCCGTCGAGTACTCCCTCTCCAAGGATGACAAGACTGGCGCGGTGACCATCAGATATTCCAGCCCCGTCGGACTTCCGTTCCGCTTCTCGTGGACAGCGACAGTAGATGTGGACGGCAACGTGAGCACCACACCAATGGTCACCGAGAAGCCCATCCAGCAGCTTGACGTGCGCGCTGCCGGCGCTCTCGTGGACGGAGCCGCCAAGAAGCTCGGCGTCAAGCTGACAGGCGCCCAGAAGCGGGAGGCAGTGCAGTTGCTCCGCACCCATGGCACGAACATGTACGCCAAGAATGCACGGCTCTTCGCCAACTTCCTTGTCAAGCTCGTCAAGTGCAACGCCACCCCGCAGGCCAAGACGGCAATGGCGACCGAAACAGCGGCCAGCATCCGCGAGTGGCGCGACTTTGGCTTCGGCGACAAGCGCATGGCCACCTTTGCCAATGCCGCCAAGGACTATGCCAACAGCGTCATAAGCGACTATATGCTTCCTGAAAAAAACAACAAGTTCACGGACAACATCCTCGGCACCATGGTGAACGACGCGCACCGCGCAATCTACATCTTCAACGGCACGACCTACGACGGCAAGCCCGCGGATGAACTGCTCCCAGCGTTCAAGGCCCTCGTCCCCGACGCGAGGAAGCAGAAGGCGCTCTCGTCCTGGCTCAACCAGCTCTGCGCGAACACATTCATCTCACCCTCCAACCACGTTCCATTCATTGAGACAGGCGTGGATGCCATCAACCTCCCTGGAGCCCATGTGCTCGCCAACCGCAGCCTGCTGACAGGCACTTTCAATAACTCGCTCCTCGATGCGATTGGCCACCCTATTGTCCACAACCTGCAGATCTCGCCCGATGGCAGGACAGCCACAATCACGCAGACCTTTACGGCCGACCTGGCCGCCCCTGGCTCAAACATTAATACCAGGATCAGTTTCGGCCAGGTCACTATCTCCCAGCGTCTCGTAATTGACCTGGAGGCGGAGGTGCCGACCGTCATCGACTACAAGCTCTCGCAAACAATCGCTGAATAAAGAAGCCGTCGCCGAGCCTCGCTTTCATGGGGAGGCACGATATGGAAAAGCGCCCGCAGGGACCCCCTGCGGGCGCTTGTGTAAGCCCTATTACGTTTACTATTCCCACTCGATGGTGGCTGGTGGCTTGTTGGTTATATCATAGACCACCCTGTTCACTCCATTGACTTCGGTGGCGATTCTGCGGGACATGGTCTCCAGCAGTTCCCATGGCAGATGCACGATCTGCGCGGTCACTGCATCCACGCTGTTGATGGAACGGATTGCGATGACATGGTCGTATGAGCGATGGCCGTCCTTGATGCCAGTTGAGCGCACTGGAACGTAGATTGCGAAGGTCTGCCAGGTCTTGTCATACCAGCCAGCCTTGCGCAATTCCTCTGTGACGATGGCATCTGCCTCACGCAGCATTGCCAGAGTCTCCCTGGAGATGGGGCCCACATTGCGCACGCCCAGTGATGGTCCTGGGAAAGGATGCCTGTACAGCATTTCACGTGGCATTCCAAGCAGTTCGCCCACCTTGCGGACCTCGTCCTTGAACAGCCTTTCCAATGGCTCAACCAGTTTGAACTTCAAGTCCTTGGGGAGGCCGCCCACATTGTGGTGGCTCTTGATGACGCCAGCGGGATTGCCGTCCAGCGGAATGCTCTCCAGAATATCGGGGTAGATGGTGCCCTGCCCCAGGAACGGCGCGTCGATTTCCCTAGCCGCCTCGGCGAACACGTCAATGAATTCCTTGCCGATGATCTTGCGCTTCTTCTCGGGGTCATCCACGCCAGCCAACTTGTCCAGGAAACGGTCAGTGGCGTCAATGTAGCGCAGATTCATCTTGTAGTGCTTCTGGAATACCTCCTGCACCTGCTCTGCCTCGTTCTTGCGCAGCAAACCATGGTTCACGAACACGCAGGTCAGCCTGTCACCAATGGCCTTGTGCACCAGCACGGCCACCACTGAGGAATCCACGCCGCCTGACAAGCCCAGCACCACGCGGCCATCGCCCACCTGGGCCTTGATGTCCGCCACTGCTTCGTCAACGAAGTTCTCCAACTTCCACAGTCCGTGGCAGCCGCAGTCCTTTTTGCAGAAGTCCAGCAGAGCCTGGACATTGCATGCGCCGCTGACGATGGTGGTGGGCAGTCCCAGTTTGTCGAACTTGTGTACATCGTCCAATGGCTGCTTTTCATAGCAGATAATCAAGCCCGAGGGCTTTTCCGCCATAATGCGCTCTGCTGGCGTGGAATATGGCATTACCATTGTGTAGAAATTGTTGTCGCGCACTTCACGCGCGATTTTCTGAATGTCCGTCCTTCCAAAGTTCAAAAGGACAATTGTCTCTGGTGTAACTTTCATTTTCTCTCCTGTTTGGGGGTATTTTATGTGAGCGCCGAAGCGGCACATGTGAGCGCCGAAGCGGCGCTCACTCAGGTTGATCAACCTGTATGTTTTCGTCTGTTGGACATCGCACAGGTTGGCCAACCTGCGAGGATGTGCCTAGAGCTTTGCTCTTCAGGTTTTTCAACCTGAGTGAGCACCGCTTCGGTGCTCACATAATTGGCTTTGCGACGCCCCTATTGTTATTGGCTAATCGCCTATTACGTTCAATGTGAGGCTTGCCTTTCCCAACAGTTGTCCCTCCTTGTAGAGCAACTTGCGTGGCGTTGGGCGCGTGCCCTTTTCATGTGGTCCTGCTGGCGCAAACACATCCGCTGGCGCAAAGAGTGGCACTTCAATCTGCATAGTGCCGTTAAGCATAGCGGCGTCCAAATCAATGCCGCCTTCCATTATGTATTCGGTGGAGGTGGTCTTCGCCAGCTGCTTTTTTCCGTATGCGAATGGGGCCGAGGCCACGTCGCCAATGACACCGCCGTAGTGCTTGTCAACAGTGGTTTCCACGGCGCCAAACAGAACGCTGCCGATATATCTCATCGCCGCATTGAAAGCAGCCTGCCCCAGGCTTCTGGAAATGCGGAACTTTATGGCAAAGCGTCCTTCCACATTCTCCTTGAAGAGGATGCGCCTGTACCAGGGAAGCCCACGCACGTCAAGCGCACCAGAATTGAGGCGCTGCGTCATTGTGGCAGTCTTCGAGGCGACGCCCACCCGCGGATACAGCAATTCTGCCTCAACAATGTGCCTGCTGTCCCCCGAGCCAATGCGTTCCTTCACATCGATGAACGACAGAAGCAACTCTATTTCCTTTTTGGAGCCTGCCATAAACCACTCCTTTATTATAACACTGATTAACTTTCCGAGTTAATCTGCGTCAATCTGTGGATAAAAACAAACCTCACTTCCACCACTTGCGGATGTTCTCCACGGTCTCCAGGATGTTCTTGTTCTGCTCAGCGCCTTCTGCAATTTCACGCTCGATGATCAAATCGCCGTCAAAGCCCATTTCCTTGAGGCGTGGGAGCAGACGCGGGAAATTGACTGCGCCCTGGCCGACCTGGACTTCCTTGCCCAGCTTGTCTCCGTCCACAGGCGGAATGCCGTCCTTCACATGCATATTGCGTACATATTTGCCGAAAACCTCAATTGCGTCGCAAGGGCTGCCCTTGCCGTACATGATGAGATTTGCGGGATCCAGGTTGATGCCCAGGTTGTCCAGGCCCACTCTGGTGATTGTGCGCAGCAAGACAACTGGTGTTTCCTGCCCCGTCTCAAACCAGAAGCCCAGCCCACGCTCCTTGCAGTAGCTGCCAATCTCGTAAACCGCATCGCAGAATGGACCGTAGGTGTAGTCGGTCATATTCTCAGGAATGAAGCCGCAATGTGTGATTATGGCGGGTGCGCCTACCTTGAGGGCGAAATCAGCGCCTTTCTTCAAATCCTCCAGACGCTGCCTGCGGGTGCTTTCTGGAACAATGCCCAGCGTAATGGGGCCTTCAATGAAATTCCAGCGTATCTTGCCGCTGTAGCCAGACCAAATGGCCGCTATGGCGACGCCGCTGTCCGCAGAGGCCTTCTTCACCTTTGCCGCGTTCTCGTCTGTGTACTTTGTCATGTCCCAGATTGCGACCTGTGTAGCCTCCAGGCCAAAGCCGGCCACACGGTCAAACATGCCCTGTACATCGTCCCTGAAATTCGATATTGTGCCAATTCTCATGATTTGCAATTTCCCCTATTCAATTTCTATACATAAATCAGTAGCAGCTTTATTCATTGGGCCGCAAATACTCCAGAACCCCAGCCTTACATAGCAGGGGCCCTTGCGCTGTGGCATGGTGACAAGCCTGGAGAAACTGCGTTTTTGACCAGGCAGCAGCAGGCCATAATAGAACATCTTGCCATCAAGTCCAGGCGTTGAAGTGAAGCTGCGTCCAATCACATTGCTCACGGAGCGCAGGCCATTGTTTTTGACCTCCACGGTCAATGCCACCACCTCGCCTGGCTTTGCGGTCTTATTATAGGTGGCCTGTACGCTTATACCCTCGTCCGAGCATTGTTTCAGCTGTGAGAAATCCATCCCCATTGCCTCCAACAAATCGGTGGGCTGGGCTGTTTCAGTACCTGGGATGATGGGAACTTCGCGCTTGATGAAGTTTCTTGACAGTTCCAACACGGCCTCGCCATATTCCTTATGGCTGAATCTAAGTTCCACATTCTTTGTGCGCATCCTGTCAAATGCTGACAGCACGGTCTGTGTCTCATCAGTCCAGATGCCATTTTCATCGGTGGTATATGCCTTTCCATTGAGAGTGAAAAGCTCCAGCTTAAGAACTCCGTCATACTTTCTTTCGACGCGCTGGCTTTCCTCTCCCTCGATGAATTCTCCTGGCACCACCACATAGCCTACTGCTCCCACTGGCGTAATGCCAGACCCATCATTGGAAGTCACGGTTTCAATCACAGTTTCATACAATTTGACTTCGTGAATAGTGAGAATAAGTACTTTCTTGAATACAAATTGCGGGAATGAGCCCTTGGTGGGCACTGCCTTCACCTCGTATGTCTCGGTTGCATCCCTGCGACGCACCTCATTGCGCAGGAATTTTCCCCTTCTCTTGTTGCCTGCGGTCTGCGCCAGCAAGGGGAAAGCCAGGCATAGCAAGAAAAGCACATTCAAGACACGTCTCATTTGTCACCCTCCTGCTCTCCGCCAAGTTTTACCAGCACGCTGTTCCAGCGCTTGTTCCACCCCGTACGCACATCTGTGACCACATAGCAGCCAAGTTCAGGGTACTTTGCATTGGGCAGTTCAGCAAATACTGTTTCCCTTCCAAGAAGCCTGGCACCATCCCATATCATGTACATGCTTATGCCAAATCTGTCCATGGTCCTTTCCTGCTCGATGTCATTTCCCTGGAATTTAGTAAGGGACCAGACTGCGCAGGATATGGCCATCTTCTTTTGGCCCATCGCCTTCAATTCCTTCAATTCGGGCAGCCTATACTTTGCACCTTCCTCGCGGCTTATCTCATTGGCCATTGCAGCGGCTTCCTTCAAGCTCATATCTCCTACCTTGACAGGCTCCTTGCTGACGTAGAACCTGCTGTCTCCAAACTGAACAAGCTGCATGGTAACGCCGCCGTTTGTAGTGTATTCCTTTGGAGCAGGGATATTTTTAATGGAGAGTTTTATTCCATTTGAAAGCTGCTCGAGGCGTTTCCGCTCCCCCTTCTGGGCAATGCCAAGGCTGCGCAACTGGCCGCTGGCCTCAGTCAAATATCTCGACACCTGGGGTAGCACGTTGGCTGATTCCATGGCTACGTCTATCATTCCAGCCAATTTAATCTGTCTTTCATTGCTGGCCTTGAGTTCCTCGGCAGTCTGCCTCACCTGGCGCCGCAGTTTAAGATATTCCTGGAGACGCTCCTCCACCTTCCTCTCCTGTGGAATCAGCACTAGGCGAGCCTCCATCTTCGCGATACGCTTTTCGCGGTTTTCATGAAGCAGAAGTTCTTCCTCCATCATCTTGCGGACCTGCATCACCTTGCTTCTTTCTTCATACTGCTCCAGCGCAACAAACCTGGGCTCATCTCCAAGGCACAGCAAATGCAACAAGCCCATAAAAAGCAAAAATGCAATCTGTGGTCTCATAAGCTCTCCATTATAATTGAATTTAAAAGCGAAACTGCAATTGAAAAATAGGGGCTCTGGGCTAAATTAAGGGCAATTTCTTCCATGGGGTCCGGTAGCTCAGCTGGATAGAGCAACTGCCTTCTAAGCCGTAGGTCGCGCGTTCGAGCCGCGCCCGGACCGCCATTCTTTTCAGCCCATGCCATCAATGGCGTGGGCTTTTTTCGTGGATGTGCAATATACTCCAAGCGGCATAATGCGCAATGCATTGCTCGGGTATTTTACGACAATGCCAGCTGCTCGTCCACGTAATGCTCAATCACATCACGCTGCGGCTCCAGCTTTACGCGCCTCAGCTCCAGGGATTTCAGCGCCTCCAGGGCTGGATGCTTTGCCAAATCCGAGCCAAGCGCCTGCGTTATAGCGCCAGAGAACTTCGCAGGATGGGCGGTAGAGAGGCATATCGTGGGAACGCCTTGCAGTGGAAGGGACTGCGCCACGGAAACACCCACGGCTGTATGCGGATCCAGAATGTATCCGTATTTTCCATAGAAGTCCTTGATTGCGGCCAGTGTTGCGGCGGTATCGCCTCTGCCAGCGGCAAAATCCTCGTCCTTTCCAGGCAGCCTGATGCATCCTTCCTTTGCAAATGCCGTCATCAACTCCCGTACCCTTGCAGAATCGCATCCCACGCGGTAGTACAGATAGCGCTCGAAGTTGCTGGCGACCTGTATGTCCATGCTTGGGCTCAAAGTCGGGCTGACTTTGCCACGGCTGTATTCACCTGTGTTGAAGAATCTGGAAAGAATGTCATTCTCGTTGGTGGCAAGGATGAGGCGCTTTATGGGCGCGCCCATTTTCTTCGCAATGTAGCCCGCGAATATGTCACCAAAGTTGCCTGTTGGCACGGCAACCTGCACCTGTTCTGCGCCAGTCTCGTCTATTGCGCGGAAGGCAGCCCAGAAGTAATACACCACCTGCGCCAGAACACGCGCCCAGTTAACAGAATTCACCGCACCCAAATGCCTGGAACGCTTGAATGGCATGTCGTTGAAAATCTCCTTAAGCACCCGCTGCCCATCATCAAAAGTGCCATTGATGGCAATGCAGTGCACATTTGCGTCTGGCACAGTGGCCATCTGCCTCTCCTGCAATGGGCTAACTCTGCCGTCTGGGTACATTATGAATATGTGTATGCCTGACTTGCCGCGGACGCCATGAATGGCGGCACTGCCCGTATCACCGCTGGTGGCTCCGATTATATTGAGAGTGTCACCTGTCTTGGAGAGGATATACTCGAACATATTGCCCAGGAACTGCAAAGCCACGTCCTTGAACGCCAAGGTGGGGCCATGGAAAAGTTCGGCAATGAAAAGTTCGCCGAAACGCTTTACAGGTATGACTTCCTTTGCCGCAAAAGTAGCATAGCTACGCTGCACCAATGAACGCAAATCAGCCTCGGGCACAGCATCACCAATGAAAAGACGCAGCACCTCGAATGACAATTCGGGTTAGCTTAGCTTGCTCCAGGCGGACAATTTTGCGGATACATCGGGTATCACCTCTGGTATAAGAAGCCCGCCATCATCGGCAAGACCCATCATCACGGCAGCAGGGAAGTCCACTGGCGCCACCGCGCCGCGAGTGCTTATGTAAACAGGATTCATGCTTATTCTCCTAAACAATGTTGCGAAAATGCGATAATGTAACCGATAATCGTCATTTTACACACGCATTTGGAAAAATATCTAGGCCTCTAGACTCCGCTACTAGTATTCTATGCCTTATTGCCTTGCACTCATGAAAAGCAGGGTTAAATTCCCATTAAAGTTTTGTCTTGTGTATTTACTTACCAACAAAAGGAAAAGCAAATGATTACAGCTGACTTCAATTCAAAGCAAGGTTTAATCCGCAAGGAACTGTACGGTTCTGGTTTTCACATCTTCATCTCCAACAGACGCATTTCCGACTACAGTGACACTTTCAAATCGCTGCGCTTCCCAGTGGTCAGGAACCACGACTGGGCGCTCAACAACCCCAATCAGCGCTTGATTGACGTGCATCACATATTCCCGTTGATGCATCTGGACCCGAAGGACGAGAAGAACTATGTGTTCGGGCCATCAGACGAAGTGATACGCCTGGTCTATGAAGCGGGAAGCAAGGTGTTCTACCGCATGGGCACCAGCATCGAGCATACTAAGGACTTCCATTTCAACGCGAATCCACCAGAGGACTACCAAAAGTACGCCGAGGTTTGCGCAGGTATCATCAGGCACTACACCAAGGGATGGGGCAATGGTTTCCACTACGATATGAAGTACTGGGAAATCTGGAATGAGCCAGAAGGGCATATCACCATGTGGACTGGCACCGACGAGGAATTCGCCAAGTTCTACGCAATCGTGCTGAAACGCCTCAAGGATGAATTCCCCGAATTGAAGATCGGCGGTCCCGCACACTGCACCTTCAGGCCAGACTTGCTCGACATGCTGAAGGCGGAATGCGACAAGTTGAACGTCAAGCCTGACTTCTACTCATACCACATGTACGCCAACAGCCTGGATACACCTACAAGCCATGGCACTGAACCACGCGCATACCTAGACAAAATCGGCTGGGCTGGCGTGGAAACCTGCATCAACGAATGGCATTTCATCCGCGCATGGGAAGGCGTGCACTCCAATGTGACCGAGGAATCCTACAAACGTTCATCAGAAGGGCGCGATGGCCTCATGGGCATCAACTCCGCTGCATTCAACATCGCAACATTCTGCATCTGGCAGAACAGCCCGCTTGACAGCGCGTTCTACTATGGCTGCGGCCTGGGCAGCTGGGGCCTCCACTACCCCAGCAGGCGCTTCAACAAGAACTACTACTCACTGCTGATGATGCGCGACATGGTCTATGACTGCCCAAACAAGGTTGAAGTCACTGGCGGCGAGAAGACGCAGCGCGCAATCGCTGGCGTCTCCGAGGACGGCACGCAGGCAGCAATTCTGGTGGCCGACCTCTACGGCGACAGCATGTCAATACCTCTGGAAATCAAGGGCTTCCAGCCAAGCTCCGTCAGCTATCTGGCACTTGATGATGCCCGCGATAACGAACCCACACCCTGCAAAGCAGACGAGAAGGGCATCTACAACCTGGTCAAATCCGAACCAGGCTCTGCCGCATTCATGGTTATCCTGAAGAAATGATTTAAAGTGGACAGTGGACAGTGGAC
>JAFSTJ010000900.1 GCA_017450525.1 Victivallales bacterium
CTTGTAGTCAGTTACCTCATGTATCTGCGCCCTAACCTTTTCAATCGGAACAGAAAGGAAACGCTCCTTTCCAGAGAAGAAAGGCGAAATGTAGGTGTGCATCATAAACACATCTATGCACTCAATGTAGCGTTGAGGGGAGCGTGTACATGACATGATCGGGTGGTACGGATCATTCTCCTTCACATAGTCGTAGATGTACTTGAGGTATATGGGCGAGATGCCACGGCATTCTGGCTCGTCGCAGATGTAGTATCCAAGGAAATCCCTGCCTTTGTTGCGGTCAATCACCTTCTGAACTGCATCAAACAGTTCCTTGCATGGCTTCACGTCCTTGGTAGCCTCCTTTGCCTCTATGTTCATCTTGGGACACAGCCGCGCTGGTTCAAGCGTCGGGCAGCTGTACTCGTTCATGCAGATGTAGTCCTTTTCATCAGCAAAGCGCTTTGCCATCATTTTGCCGCCGCGATAGCCCAAGGCATAGATGTACCTGGGGAAATATGGCTTGCCATTCCTGACAATATGCCCGTCCTGTACCCAAACAACCTCACCGCCCTTTTCTGGTGGAGGCAACCTCTTCACGGAAGTGGCTGTCGCCGCGAATTCCTTGCCGTCCACAATCAATTTGGCGGACACGTCCAGCTTCTGACCTTCCTTCAATTCAGGGAATTTCTCCTCGAAGTCCACAAATGCGCCCTTTGCATTGAACTTGCGCACCTTGTCCCCAACCTTCAGTTCGATGACAGCCTTCTTGCCTCCCGCCAATTTGAAGTTGACCTTGCCGGCCAGCCTCTTTGCATCCTGGCCAGGATAGTAGTTGTTGGCATACTGTGGCCAGGTAATCTTGATGTCAATGGGCTTGTACTCCGCTTCAACAGGATAATACCGTCCCAACTCCACATCACCTTTCTTCAATGTCACCTTCACCTTGTGGTAACTCTTCTGGGAAGCAGGAAAATCCAGGTCCTTCACCAGGATTTTGCGATTTCCATGCTCCACGCGCACCTTCTGCGTGGCCTTGCCGCCATTGGGCACCTCCACTATCATGTCCCAGTTGCCTGCACTTTCAGACGTGCCCTCCACATTCACAATAATATTTCCCTTGATGACATCGCCTTCCTGGGAGAGATAATCGCCACGCACCACTGGGATGCACACGTCCTCCACGCCCTTTCTCTTTGGGAAGCCATCCACTGACTTGAATGCCTTGCTTTCCAGGAAGCCATTGTTCAGTGGCGACCATGTGCTGAGGCCACCGCCCCTGGTCTGTGTCCTGGCGATATTCAAGAGCCAGGTCTTGTTCCACATCTTGTTTCTAGTCATGTAGAACGCGGAATACGGTATTTTCACCTCAAGATACCACGCCTTGTCATCCTTGCTGGTGCCGCTCTGCCAGAAAGGCGCGAATTTGTCAGGCGTTATGTTGCCGCCTTCGGCGCGGTACATGGAGTATGTGTCATTCTGGCACCCCACCGCAAAATGGTAGTATTCCACTGGATTGCCAGCAGGGGAAAGGAACATCTCGATTGAATCGCTGGTCCAAATGCTGCCGCCCCAATGCAAGTCCTTGATGTTGCTGTCCAGGCAAATGACGCCCAGATACACAGCCTCTTCGTCCGCCAGCACCATGAATTGCGTCTGGTCCTTGATTGGCTTGCCAGCCTGGGACTTCAGCCTGATGAAGTTGCTGGTCTTGGGTGCTGCCTTCCACGCGGCCTCGTCCAGTTTTCCGTCAACCACAATCGGCGAAGTGGGCGCGGTCACAGTCAATGCCCTCACCGACATGCAACATAACAAAGACATCAATAGAAGACTCAATTTCTTCATAAGAACTCCTTCGCTTAAAAAATTATACACAAACAACACAGTATTCCCAAAGACAAGGGTAATGTACCAAGCAAACCATCGTTCCGCAACTGCCAACAAGAGTTTTTTTCAACGCAGAGTTTTTTAACGCAGAGGCGCAAAGACGCTAAGACGCTAAGATTTTATTGTTTGAATTTATTCCCAAAGAAAGACGAAAC
>JAFSTJ010000901.1 GCA_017450525.1 Victivallales bacterium
GACTTGAACCGGAAGTGCCCAAAGAGCCAAATATCGAAAGGCTGATAAAGAAGCTGTCGAAAAAGAAGACGGATGGGAGAAAAGCCAAATATAAGTACAGAAAAGGGACTGCCGCAAAACGGTAGGTTTTGCAACAGCCCCATATAATAAGCCAATTGCCTACGGGTAGTAGTTCATGTGAGGCCCTAATTCAGGATTTTTCTCGTACATTGGATATGCATTTTGCTGGTTTGCATACGGCCCTGCAGTTGCCTTGATGCTATTTAGCGACCAGTTTGTCTCCACGTGACCGTCGAACATGGCAATGTTGCATACACCATTGTGCCTTACGGTGTCAAGTTGGGATATTTTGCCTTCTGCGTTGGTTGAAATGTTGTAGAATGAGTTAGATCCCTTATAAGTGGTTTGATACTCGCTTGTCAATGTGTTGTACCAGGTCTCGAAGATATAGCCCAACTGACTTGGACCTTTGACTTCGTGGGCATAATAGATTGGTCTGAAGTTGGTGCCAGTACCCTTTCCGCCTATGCCGTATTGCGGTATTCCGTATTGAGGTGTCCACCAGTAATATGGCAGAGCGAATGCGGCTGGGCAGTGATAAACTCCCTTTGCCCATTCGGCTGGAAGAGCACCCCAACGTGTAGCGGCAGTTCCATTGGAATTTTTGGCTTCGCCGCCGCTGATGTATGGAGCGGCAAATATCGAATACGGAAGACTTTGCGCCACTTCTGCAGTTTTCTGTGGATTAAGATAGTTTGGATCCTGTCCATGTATGGCGGATTCGAAAGGAAGAATGAAGTCCTCATGCTCCATATAGTACTGTATGCAGCCGAATACCACCTGTTTCATGTTGCTGGCGCAGGAGATTATCCTGGCCTTTTCCCTTGCCTTGCTCAATGCAGGCAATAGCATTGCCGCCAGAATAGCGATAATCGCAATTACGACCAGCAGTTCAATCAACGTAAAGAACTTTTTCATTGCCAGTTTCCTTTTTTTTGTTTTAATACTGTAAATACAAATCCATTCTTGCAAAAATTCTAACAAACTTTTTGGCGTTTGCAAGAGTTTTTGATAAAATATCTTTGCAGACGACATTGGACGGCGCCAGCCAACAATAACCTAGTATGAAACAGAACAGGGACGGCAGATAAAGCCTGCCGCCCCTGTCTTGCAGTTGGACCAAGTGTTATGGTTTGAAGTTCTCGTGTTTCAATTCAGGATTCTTCTCGTACATTGGGGGAACCTTTGCGGCACCAGCTGTCTTGATGCTCTCCAAGGACCAGCTTGTCTCCACATGACCATCGAACATGGCTATGTTGCATACGCCGTTGTGCCTGACTGTGTCCAGCTGGCCTATTCTGCCTTCGGCGTTGGTCGTCGAGTTGTAGAATGTGTGGCGTCCCTTGTAAGAGGATGTATAATAGTCAGTTGACAACGAGCTATTGCAGGTTTCAAAGATATAACCCATTTGAGAAGGATATTTAACCTCTTGTGCATACCAGGTTGCCCTGTAGTTTGTGCCAGTTCCCTTTCCGCCTATGCCATAAGTCGGTATTCCATATTGCGGTGTCCACCAATAGGTTGGCAAGGCATAGAATGATGGGCAGTGGTAAACTCCTTTCCTCCAATCCATAGGAAGCGAACCCCAGCGTGCTGCTCCTTCGGATGAACTGCCGCCGATGTATGGTGCGGCGTAAATTGTCCACGGAAGACCTGCTCCATCGGCGTAGTTGGGGTTCTGTCCATGTATGGAACATTCGTAGGGAAGGATGAAGTCCTCCCACTCCATGTAGTACTGTATGCAGCCGAACACGACCTGCTTCATGTTGCTGGCGCAGGAGATCATCCTGCCTTTTTCCCTTGCCTTGCTCAATGCAGGCAACAGCATTGCCGCCAGAATCGCGATAATCGCAATCACGACAAGCAACTCAATCAAAGTGAAGAACTTTTTCATTAGCCTGTTTCCTTTTTTGTTTTTTATGCTACAAATCCATTTTATGCTTGCACATATTTTAACAAACTTTTTGGCTTTCGCAACAGGCAGAGAATGTTTTTAGTTTTATGTAATCTCCCCACCCATGGCGTACATTTGCGCGGACAGCGCTGCGCGCGAATGAAGGGAAGTAGAACGATATGTGGACATACGCAAATGTTTCCGCGCATTTGGGCATACAGATTTGCTAGAACATTGAATTCGACCTCCTCTTGATGCGCAGCCTGTGGGTGCATACATAAAAAATGCCTCGGCTGTTTGACTTTCAGGAAAACTCCATTACAATTAGCCTTGATTTGGCTTTACCCGTTTAGTTTACATTGAAAAATCACAGGAGAAAACAATGGCAGACAGACCTGACTTCAAGAAACTTGCAAATCCAGCGCGTTCATTCCAGGAAAGTGACAAGCGCATTCTGGGACCAGTGCCCACAATCGCAATCACACCTGTCAGCGATGGCCGCAGGGGAGCATACGAGGACAATGTGATTAAGACATGGGCCATGGTGGAGAAGGTCTATGACCTGCTTACCAGCAGCGTCCGCCAGCCCGATGGCAAGCCCATCCGCGTGGTGGTCGCCCCCGAAATCGTCTATGGTGCACGCACGGCGGCCAGGGCGCAGGCATACTATGCGACACAGGGCGTCAGCGCCAACATCTGGGTTGGCCGCAGCTGGTCCTACTCCGATGAACTCATGGGCGCAGCACAGGGAATTGGCTCATCCGAATGGCAGCAGTGCGCATACGGCTTGAACCAGACAGACCGCCCAGGCGCAGTTTGGCTGAAGGCATTCACCGCCGCAATGGATGAGAAGAAGCGCCCGATTTTCTGTGTGTATTCACCTGACCTGGAAGACGAGAACGGGCCATTGTCCGACTTCGTGGCAACACGCCTTCTGCGCTTTGCGCGCGCGGCGGCAGCGGTTGCCTATATGCGCGGCAAGAACTACCTGTCGGTTGGCGGCGTTGCCATGGGCATCATTGGTTCCGATGTGCGCCGCAATGCGTTCCTGCATTATCTGGGCATGGGCACGGTGTCCGTTGACATGAGCATCATCAATGGCCGCATTGACACGGGCTTCTATGACCATGAGGAATTCAAGAAGGCAATGGAATTCTTCGCCAAGTTCAAGAAGGTGTTCCTTAACAAGGCAAGCGAGCGCCGCACTGGCATGACGGACCAGGAACTGGTGGAGAAGTGCATCAAGATGACTATGATTGTCCGCGACCTGATGGTTGGCAATCCGCGCCTGGCAGATGCCAAGGTCGGCAAGAAGCAGGGCTTCTTCGCTGATGTGGAATATGCACAGGGCACCAATGCAATCGCCGCAGGTACACAGGGACAGCGCCAGTGGACGGACTACAACCCCAACTTCGACGTCACAGAATCCCTGCTCAACTCCTCCTTCGACTGGAGGGGCTTCAGGCCTGCATCACCAATCGCCACCGAGAACGATTCCAAGAACGGAATGGGCATGCTTATCGCAAATCTGCTGACTGGCGGCGTGCCACAGTGCTTTGCCGACATCCGCACAAACTGGACGCCAGCTTCCATCAAGAAGGCAACAGGCGTTGATGTGTCCAAGATCTGCCCCCGTGGCATCATTGACAAGCGCAATTCGGGCGCGGCTGCACTGGAGTATGCAACTGACATCTACAAGATCGCCAAGTCCGCCAAGGACAGGGATGTCCAGCTGGTGTGGAGGGATATCTGCGACAGCCCCGCATTCCAGAAGGCCCTTATCGATGCGGCAATCAAGAACACCACTTACATGAACGCCGCGCTGACATACTTCCCAGGCGACGGTCTCTCAAGCCATTTCACCACACCTGGCGGAATACCGATTACATCCTACCGCTACAATATGGTTGGCGACCTGATCACCTGCTCCGTGGTGGAAGGCGAAACGGTCGAACTGCCCGAAAAGGTGGCGGCCCACATCAGCAAGGTCACAGACCCGACCTGGCCAGAGACCTACTGGATGCCACGCGACATGACATCTCACGAATACATGACCAAGATCGGCCCCAACCATGATGCCAACTCGTTCGGCCTCATTGGTGCTGACATGATTACACTGAACGCAATGCTGCGTATTCCAGTTGACATGCACAACATTCCAGAAGAGGACATCTTCCGTCCTACAATGTGGCAGCGCTTCGGCGGTGACGACTACCGTGCATGCGCATTCCTGGGACCAATCTACGGTTGATGCTTAAAGCGTAAGATGGGACTTGTGGACTGACTTGTTCAGACCACAAGTCCCTTTTGTCCAAATAAGTCCCATTAAAAAACATACAAGAGCTTCACATTAATGAAAGTATTGATAATTGGCGGCGGTGGCCGCGAGCATGCGTTGGCATGGAAGATTGCCCAGTCACCTAAGGTTGACAAGATTTACTGCACACCAGGCAATCCTGGCATGAAGGGCGTGGAGACCGTGCCCATAACTAATCTGAACGAACTGGCTGACTTTGCGGTTGCAAACAAGATTGACTTGACCATGGTGGGGCCAGAGGCTTCCTTGATAGCAGGTGTGGCGGATATTTTCCGTGCACGCGGCCTGCGCATCTGCGCACCTTCGAAGGAGGCGGCGCAACTGGAGGGCAGCAAGTCATACGCAAAGGACTTCATGCGCAAATACGGTCTGCCGACTGCGGAAGCGCAACTCTTCACCGATGCGGCCTCCGCGCTGGCATACGTTCGCTGCAAGGGCGCACCGCTGGTTGTGAAAGCTGATGGCTTGGCGGCTGGAAAAGGCGTGACCGTGGCAATGACATTGCCCGAGGCGGAAGAGGCAATCAATGCCTGCTTCAGCGGCGCATTCGGTGAGGCTGGCTATTCCGTGCTGATTGAAGAATGCCTGTTTGGAGAAGAGGCCTCAATCATCGCCCTTTGCGATGGCAAGACCATCATTCCGCTGGCATCTTCACAAGACCACAAGCGCGCATACGATGGCGATACAGGCCCAAATACGGGAGGCATGGGCGCATATTCACCAGCACCAGTGGTGACTGATGAACTATGGAAGGTGATTGATGCACAGGTATTGCAGCCGTTCCTAAAGGGAGTCCAGGCTGAAAAACTGGATTTCCGCGGGATAATCTATGCTGGTTTGATGATTACGGCGCAAGGCCCAAAGGTGCTGGAGTTCAACGTGCGCTTTGGCGATCCCGAAACACAGGCAATTCTCATTCGCCTGGAGAGCGATTTGTTCGATGCATTGTGCGCAGTGGCTGACGGCAAACTGGACCAGATCCAACTGAAGTGGTCTGCCAAACCAGCGGTATGCGTGGTTCTTGCCTCTGGCGGCTATCCAGGCCACTATGAAAAGGGGCGTGCCATTTCAGGTATTGCCGAGGCTGAGGCGACAGGCGCAGTGGTTTTCCACGCTGGCACAAAGCAGTCTGGCGACAAGATTGTGACCAATGGCGGGCGCGTCCTGGGTGTAACTGCACTGGGGGACGACATTTCCGATGCAGTCAAGAACGCATACAAGGCAGTTGCTTGCATTTCCTGGGACGGAATGGAATACCGCAAGGACATTGCACACCGTGCGTTGGAACGCGTCAAATAAAGCAGTGATAAAACTTCTTGAGGGAAAACGTGCCTGCCTGTTTGACATGGATGGCACTCTCATTGATTCAGAGACCATCTGGCAGGAGGCAATTCGTATGGCCTTGAGGAAGAAGGGCATCCTTCTTTCCATGGAAGAGGTGGCGTGCCTGGAGTATGGCAGGGCATGGAACGAGATATTCGACGAGATTCATTCCCGCTGGCCCGAGGCGTATGCCACTCGCCTGGACATGGAGGCTTTTACAGTGCCTTACTACAAGCGCATTGCAGCCTCCAGGGACATATCCATACCTGGTTCTGTGGAGGCATTGAGGCAGTTGCATGAACTGGGCTATGCCATTGCGATTGCCTCTGGCTCCACCAGGGATCGCATCAAAGACACCATTGCCAAGCTGAAGATAGAGGATTGCGTTTCCTGCTATGTGGGCGGTGAGGACTATGAGCGTGGCAAGCCTGCGCCTGACTGC
>JAFSTJ010000902.1 GCA_017450525.1 Victivallales bacterium
AACATAGCCTATTTCTTTATGAATGTGACATAATAGCCCTTTTTCGGCTCTTTCCCCTCGTCAAAATGCCATTCCCATTTTCTGTCCGAATTCACTACTTTGTAGTATCCAAACTTATCACTCACTTTCTTGTCATGGTCTGCAAGAAACAGCCACCAGTAGGCCCCTTTTACCGTTGGCAAACCTGTGGGATAAAAGTTCCAGCCATACGCGCCATCCTGCTTGCACCATGCAAGTATCCCACATGGAACAAGATTGGTTCCATCCAGCCCGCACATCTTATTAAGGCGGACCATCATTGTCTCAAAACAATTTTGTTTCTGTTTATCGCAAAACACTTGCAGTTTCTTATAGAAGTCCCTGGAATTTTCCGGGTATTCCCAGGAGGCCGAATACCACTTGGCCTCAGGCGGGAATACCTCCATGAGCGATGACAGGTCTTTCTTCAGTTCCAGAAGCTCCGTCATCTCGAACTCGCCCCCCTTTTGGAAGGCTGGTGATATGCTAAGGAGATAATCCACGATGCCAAGCCATTCGTGAACGATTCTGATGCCGTCGGAGTTCTTCCTAAATAAGCTCATCATTTCCTGGTCTAGTTTTCTCCAGCTACTGATTTGCTTGAAATCATAGTCGCGCCTGTGCCTGTCATAAGAAAGCAGCCATTCTCCCCAGTAGCCAACATATTTGAAGTTATCACTGCTAAAGGCATTGGCTCCAGGATAATCCAGTATCATCTCAAGACCAGCAACATTTTTATATCTCAAGAAAATCCTCTTGTTATTTCCAAATACCAGTTTCACATCATCCGCCTCATTCATCCCCCATACATTGATACCACTGATGGTGTATTCATCCCCCTGACCAGGCATCTTAAACATCTTCTTGTGGAATTTTACTTCCTTCTTCAGATACAAATCCAAGCGGTCATTTTTCTTCCCGGAAGCGCCTAGAAAGCCAAGCATATAGGTGGGGGCTTTATCGATTTCCATGAGCTTTTTTTGAAGCTCTTTCTCGATACCGACGACCACACCATCCATCAGCAAATCGTTCAAGCGCTTGCTTCGTGCATGAAGCTCGTCATCATATTCCTTCATGTGCGTCTCGTCCAGGCTTGTGGACAAATCTTTCAGCAAACCCTCAACCTGTCGGCTATTCGCGAAATTGGGGTATTTCGACTGAAACGCCTGAAGCTCCTTTTGAATGTTCTGAAGACCGCTCGCGTGGAAGGCCTTCATCAGCTCTATATCCTCCTCGATAATCAATCGTCGAAGCCCTGACAGTTGTTTATCAAAATCCTTGGTTTTCTCCACCATGGCATCATACTGGCTGCGAAGCATTATGCTTGCACCCTTGATCTCGCCGCGAATCTCCTTGTCCTGCTCCACTATCCTCTCGTAAAGCTCCTCCGCCTCCGTTATCTTCTGCGACGTGACAAGCTGGTTGAACTCGTTCGCGTTTGTTTCCATCTCTTGAAGTTTCTTCTTGACTTCGTTGTCTCGTATTGCCTGGTCCAGCGTCTTTTCAGCATGTTTGTACTGCTCCACAAGTGCCTGCAAGCTGCCCTTCGCCTCGCCAGAGACATCGGGTATCTCATCTGCCACCTTGAGCTTTTCAACTATGGTTGGCAGAAAATCACGCGCAGAGTCGAAGCGATGCTCCGACATTGCTGTTTTCATCGCGATATAGGCATCGCCCGCCTCACCAACAAGTTTGCGGTAGGCAGTGTCCTGGACACGCACATACTTGGCGCGTTTCTCGTCATGTATCTGCATCAATGTCTCAAGCTCCTGTGCGTGTTCTTGAAGCGCAACACCTTGTAGCTCTTTCGTCTTTGCAACGATGGATGACGCATTCTCGGCGTAATTCTCCAGCAGTATGGAGAGTTCCTGCTTGAGTTCCTTGAACCTGACCCGCCTTTCCCCCTCCGTCCTGCGCTTGGTTGCCAGCTCCTCTGCCATTTTTTCTATCTCTTTGGCGTTCCTGATGTCAGGTACCTTCGCCTCAATCTCCTTCAGAATTTCATACCCTTCATCTGAAAGGGCTACCTGGTTGTCAATGGAGGTGCGCAGACGGGTGCTGTACTCCTTGATGCTCATGCTACGGGAGACTGCCCTGAACCCCACCACGCCCGCGCCTAGAAGCAGCACAGACACCACCACGCCGACGACAAGCATCATGACTCTCCTCCGCTTTGCAGCAATGACCGCATTCTGGCGGTAGGTCTCCACACGCCGCATCGTGACTTCAGGTATCTCGCGCCGCAACCGCTGCATCTCGTAGAAGATGGCGTCAACCTGTTCGACAGGGGCATTCACCTTCATCTTCTGCTCAAGCTCAGAGAAGAGGCTTGCGAACCTCTCCTCCTCCGCCGCTGCAGTCAACAGTCTCTGCGCCTGCCCCGACACAGTCTCGTACCGTTGCTGCCAGGGTGATTCCAGCTGTATGCCTTCCCCCAGAAGCGCATCCACCTTCTTAAGAGCCCCTGCCAGTTCCTTCAGTTTGGCTGGCTGCGACAGCATCGTCTCAGACGAGGCGATGAGCTGCTCGCACAGCCGCCTCTTCGCCCGCTTGTCCTCCTCGTCAAGAACCTGTGCCACCTTCGACAAAACCTGTTCGTTGAAAGGAGTCTTCCAGGGCTCTTCCAGCATGGTTTCCTGAATCTGCTTCAGCAAGTCGTAGTTGCCCGAAAGAATCGCCTGTTTCGCGTTTTCCTGCAACTGCGTCTTCCATTCCTCCTCGATGCTGATGAGGTTCCGTTCCCACTCCTGGGCATCCTCTGGGTTCAAAAGCAGAATTTGACGTACAAGCTCCGCCTTCGCCTGAAGGTTCTTGCTTCGCGCCACCTGACGGTAGCGGATGATGAGCGGGCGCAGCCCCACGTTGTTCAGCATTGCACTATGGATCTCCTCAAACGGCTTCTCCAATGATGGCGCTTCTAGTCCATACAGCTCCGCCGTCTCCAGAAACTCCCTCACGGCGGGTTGCCGCAGCTCCTTATACTGCTGCTGCAAAGGAGGCTCCAGCTCGTTGAGAAAGTGCTCTGCCTCCTCCACCATGTTGTTCTTGAGCAGCTCGCGCACCCGCTCGCAAAGAGCATTGTACTCCCTGGCAGCGGATGAATAGCCATCCAGCAATTGCTCAACCCTGCTCATGTCCGTCAAATCCATCTGACGCATGAACTGGCTGATTTCCAATAGAATGTTGCTTGCCATCTTGTACTACCTCATGTATAACGCATCTTGCACTTACTCAAAAAATGAACATTTAGAGAGGCATTGCCATTGTTCACTACGCAAGAACTCCTGCCTACCAAAACTCCTCATGTCAGTTGTTTCCATAAACGCCACGCCGATATTCCTCAAGAAAACCAGGATAGCGGTCCTTGGCATTGTCTTCCCATCCACATACATTAAGTTCCAGATAATCAACATTCCTGTCGGAAACAACTCCCACAGCCTCGGGCGCCCACGTGCGATAGTTATTGATGATGTTCTCGTCGTACTTCGCTTTTTTTCCATCTTTATCTAGAGAATGGATTACGGTATTGAGTATGGTGATTCGCTGGTTGACCAGTTTAATTCGTCTTCTTTGCCAGAAGGTAAAGAACTTGGCCCAATCCGTCCCACCAATTTTCGCACAAAGCCTGATTTTAGCTTGGATGGCAGGCAGATTAGTTCCCCAGATAATGTAACGATAGCCCATTTTTGTTACATAGGTTGTTTTGGGGATCTTCTCAAGCTCATCTCTAAACGTGTTCAAAGCTGCATCCGGCAACTTCTTGTTTTTTCTTGCATAGTAGTAGAACTCGTACATGGCATCTAATCGTCTGTACGCCATGAATAAACGTAAGTCCTGAGGCAGGCCGGAACCGCCGCCTTCCTGGCAGAGAAGCATCGACCTTCCAGTCTCCTTGCCTTCCCATGTCGTCTGTTCCTTCATCATTCTTGAGAGGTATTCCCCAGTTTGGAAGGCGGGAATGCCGCTTTGAAGATGGGAGGTGTACTCACTGGCAAAGGCCTCGGGGAGCATTGCCAGTATCAAAACAATCAAGGAAAGAAGGGGAACCTGGCAACATCCTTCGATGAGACGTGAAAAAGCATAACTACGTTTTCTTTTATAGCAGCGAAATGGGCATGATGTTTGCATTGTACTCTCCATTAAAGTTTTATGTGAAATTTAATTTGCTTGTATTGTGTGGACTGCGTTAATGACACCAAGGGAATTGGCGCAAGGACTACGGAACGACCCCAGCTTCATAAACTCAGTTGTCTTCAAACAATCTCATATTGACTTCCAGTTACACTTCTTTTTTTTGCTCCTATCCAGGGGACAATGGCTTTTCCATAATGTCCCCTCTCATCACTCACTACTTCTCAGGGGTCGTTATCTTCCGATGCTTTTCTACCTCATCATTGTACCAAGTTTTCAAATTATTTTTTTCCTCGCTCCAGAAGCCTATCCTGTTGTTTATTGTTAGACAGTTATGAGGAGTAGGTTCTTCTTTATAAACTGGATCCTTATCCATAATACTTCTTAGGTTAGCTAATTTTTCATCCTTTTCCCTATCAAAATTCTTTTTATTGATATCATAAAATTTCTTTTGATTTACTATTAAATTCTTCTTTGCAGGGTATTCTAGGCCCTCGATTTTTGTTTTCAATTCTCCAAACTCACGTTTCAAATTATTTAGCTTCCCTTTTAGAGCTTCAATATTGGGTGCTTCCAAAGTGATTTTCATGATTTGAGATTTGTATTTGTCTTCATAAATTGCCTGTAGGGTAATTGTTTTCTTGTTTTCTTGCTTGTTTGTATTTGGAATCGAAAATTCTTTTTCTTTCACGTAGTTCTTCTTTTTGCCATCCAAGTGCCAATCAGCATCAACGTCACTATCCTCCCCATAGCTCCACGTTGCTTTGCAACGGTATTTACGTGTCCCCCCAAATGGAATTGAATCATCACCTATGATTTTGATGGATTTCAACTCCTTCCTAAAGAGAGTAACTTCATTTTTAGTACAGCTTTCGCCACCATATTTTGCAATTACTGTAATATGATGATCTTCTTCCGTTGCGTTCTTGTTCGTCAGCATACCTGTTTCCTTGTCAATGGAAGCAAACTTTTCATCCTCGACTGACAGAGACCATTGGGCACTCACTTCTTCAGTGCTTCCACCTTTCCAGTGCGCAATACACTTGTAGCCTACTTTTTCACCAGAAGGAATCGACTCGCCTTTATCCTCTTCCTTGCTCTTGATTTCAATAGATTCCAGCGTTCTGCCTTCCAAGGTGATTTTTATATAGTCCGATGATTTCAGATCATCATACTTCGCCCGCAGGGTAACCTCTTTATCGTCTTCCTCTGGATTATTATTCTTGACCTCCCCCCCGTTGGGAGTTAGCGAGTAGTATTTCTCGTAGGTCTTCCCCTCCAAAATTTCCCAATAAACGTTCTGATTAATTGTCTTATCTTCTATAATTTTGCCTTTAGTATCTTTTAACACAGCGGTGAATTTCCTGCTTTGGCTGTAGCTTAAAAGTATATTCCCATCAGAAGCCTCCTTGATCTCGATGGATTTCACTTCTTTTTTGTAGTCCAATGTGATGGGACGCGTATCTTCATTGCCTTCATAGGAAGCCTTCAAAACGACAGTCTTACTATTTTCCGTAGTATTTGTGTTCTTCACTACGCCATTATCATTTACAGATGCATCGTTGTCTTCTGGGGCCAGGCTCCACATTACTTTATCCACTTTTTCTTTTTTTCCATTACTCAACTCGACCATGCAGGTGAAAGATGCTTCTTGCCCATATTCAAACTTGTCAGGGCCAACAATTTCTATTTCTTTCACTGTTGGTTTGCCATCCAGAGTAATCTCTAGAGTTGCAAGCTCTTTGCCTCCAGATTTCGCCATCAATATGACCTTCTTCTGCTTTGAATCAGGATTCCTATTTGTCACAACGACACTTTCTTCCAACTCAGATGTACCTTCTTCCTTAGATAAAGAGACCCCAGCTTCGTCTTCTGATTGGTTGCCTTTGAAACTCCACGTTACATTCACGTCGCTGTCACTCTTCATCAAAGTATATTTTTCGTTTTTCCCATGGGCAATCTTTCCATCTCCCTTGATATGGTATGTGACATTTCTTTCTGGAACATTGTCCTTCCTGAAGTGCAAAATGCCTATCAGGCTTGCCACGATAAGAAGCAAGGCTGCAATTCCGCCAATAATGCCTCCAACAAGCCATACCTTTTTCTTGGGGGCACCATTCAGCGGCATCCCTCCATTGGCCATATATTCCCAGTTCGATGGATTGCCACCATTCATGCCTGGTACACAAACAGGTGTTTTTGCTGATGTGGAACTAGCATCTTCATCCCATTTCTTCAGGCGCAGTTCTGGTTTTGCAAGCGCCGCCTTTTGCTCCTCCTGGCGTTTCCTCAATGCCGCAAGAGACAAGCCGTCACCAGTGGGGGCTGCTGACTGCATAGTCGGCGAAATTGGAGCAAGGTGTATAATTGGCGTCATTTCAGGGTACGGGTTTTCTCCCGTTCTGGCGCATTGCGCAAGGGGGCTGTTTCCAGCGTAGCGCGGCTGCTCCTTCGTCAAATCCAATACATTTGGTCCTGGGACGTAGCCGATTGCGCTCTTCACAACGGGGTTGTCTATGCAGAAGCGCCAGTTGCACGTAGGCAATCCTGCAACAGTTGCCGTCATGTAGGTGTTCCATGTGACTTGCCAGCGTAGTTTTTCAGGAAGCAGCATCAGCGATTCGGCCACCAGCCTTTGAAGGTCGTGATGCTTAAGCGGGTCGAACACAACGAAGCAAGGCTTTGTGGGATTTGCCATATAGGAATCAGCCAGCCAGGCCGCCCAGCCAGCATCGCCTGTCACCTTCTCCCAGCCCTCTGCCTTAGCGGGACCAACAGCCTGCACGTTCAGCGGATGCATATCCAAATACTGCGGCTCACCATGCCATTCGGGCATAAACAATTTCGAGTCAAGCAGCAGACTGGTCGGACCGCTGGCCGCGAGCTTCTTCTCCTCTTCGGACAGCAGGATGAAATGGCCTATTTTGTTGGAGCGCTTGGTGTAGTCCAGACCACAGGCGCAGACGCGTGCCAGCAGCTCGTAGCGGTTCCGCCCATCCGATATGGGATAGTGGAAGAAGGAAGGGGGGGTGGAGGCACTATTCTGGTCATAGTGTTCGAAGACAGGCGTATAAGCCACCAATCCCTCCAGTATCTTGGCCATCTGCGGGCTCATTCCACGCGTCATGGCCACAGTGCAGAAACCTGTGCGTCCTGGCTCCAGCCCGCGAGGGGCGGATGTGTATATCAGTTGTTGCGCCATCGTTCCACTCTCCTACAGATAATCAGTTCCAGAAGGAATCCGCTGTCCCCGTGCTGGAGGCACCGCCTTTCGCCTCGGCTGGCTTTTCGGGGAAACGCAGGTACTTGCCCATGTTCATGTCATAGACGGTTTCGCCCCAGTAGAGCGCGGGCACTGACTGGGGCCTTCTGCTCTTCTCGTCCACGAACATGAAGCTGTCGTTCCTGAAAGATCCCTTTACGTCCGTCGTCTCTGTATTCTTCAGTGCGGTCTTGACGCCAGGTACCAGCCCGCAACTCCAGAGGTAGATGTAGATGGGGACATCCACCCAGACGGGGCTGATGTTCTCTGGCTTTATCCCAATCATGTTCTTCGCAGCATCGTAGCTCGGGCAGTGCCCCAGGGCC
>JAFSTJ010000903.1 GCA_017450525.1 Victivallales bacterium
GTCTCGCCCTTGTTTTCCACCTTGGGCAAGGCCGTGGACGGCCTTGCTACAACCAGTTTGGGCAAGGTCGTGGACGGCCTTGCTACAACCTGTTTTGAAAATTACCTCTATAGGGTAATCAATATATATCTCTGCGTCTCTGCGTCTCTGCGCCTCTGCGTTAAAATCTCTGCGCCTCTGCGTCTTTGCGTCTCTGCGTCTCTGCGTTAAAATCTCCGCGCCTCTGCTTTGTATTATCTGCGCCTTTGCGTTGAATTATGGCGTTTTAGCCTATATTAACGCAACGTTTTTCAAACAAGAACCCATTAATAAAAAGGTAGATTTTATGGAGAACTTCATCTACGACACACCCACGAAGGTCTATTTTGGCAGGGGCGAGGAACTCAAGGTCGGCAAGATAATCAAGGAATACAATCCACGCAAGGTGCTCTTGCATTATGGCGGCAAATCCGCGCAGGCAAGCGGTCTGCTGGACCGTGTACGCAAATGCCTTTCCATGGAGGAAATACAGTATGTTGAATTGGGTGGCGTGGTAGCCAACCCCGAATTGAGCCTGGTTCGCAAGGGTATCACGCTTTGCCAGCAGGAAGGCGTGGACTTTGTACTGGCGGTGGGCGGTGGCTCCGTGCTGGATTCAGCAAAGGACATTGCCAACGGCGTAGCCAATCCCGATGTGGATGTGTGGGACTTCTCCCTGGGCAAGGTGCAACCCAAAAAGACATTGCACAAAGGTACAATCCTGACACTTGCGGCGGCTGGCTCAGAAATGTCAAATTCATGTGTCATAACCAATGCTGACACCAAGGAAAAGCGTGGCTATGGCAGTCCTTGCAACAGAATGGATTTCGCCATTGAGAACCCTGAACTTACTTTCACGGTGAACGCATACCAGACCGCATGCGGCACAGTCGATATCGGCCTCCACACCATTGAGCGCTATTTCTGCCCTGGCCATGACACATATCTCACCGACGCAGTTGCGGAGGCCGTCATCAAGTCCATCTTCAAGGCAGGAAAGGACTGCCTTGCCAATCCATGCGACTATGAGGCCAGGGCCAACATGATGTGGGCCTCGTCCCTTGCGCACAATGGGCTGACGGAATGCGGGCGCCCCTCGCAGCTGGTGGTGCATCAATTCGAGCATGAGGTGTCAGGTCTTTACCCGCAGGTTGCCCATGGTGCAGGTCTTGCCGCCATCTGGTGCAGCTGGGCAAGGTACGTCTATAAAGCGAATATCATGCGCTGGCTCCAATATGCCTCCCACATCTGGAATGTGGACATTGATTTCGAGCATCCTGAAAAGACCATTGAAAAGGCAATTGACTTGCAGGAAAAGTACTACGCCTCCATTGGAATGCCCATCAACCTGCGCTCACTTGGCGTGAAGCAGGAGGATTTGGAGCCAATGGCGTTGGCATGCTCCAGAAACAAGACACGCACGCTGATTGGAGACAAGCCACTGGCATACGATGAAATACTAGATATTTTCAAGATGGCATTCTGATAGAGGAGTTTGATTGCAAAATGAAGGACATTTTTGACGAAATTAAGGAAAACTACGATTTCATCGGACTGCAAAACAGGACATATACCCTGGCCCGCATGGAAAAACGTAACAGCTATGACGATTTTGATGCTAACACAAAATACTGCATGGAGGAAATGAAGCGCCTGGGCTTCTCGCAGGTAAGGCGCTTCACCCATAAGGCGGACGGCGTCAGCAGCTGCTTTGACTGCATAATGCCTCGTGCCTGGTCCAGAAGCAGAACCAAGCGCTCCTTCCTGGAGATTGTGGAAGGAAAGGTGCCAGAATACGAGAAGGTGCTTGCCGACAGCAACGAGAATCCAATGCAGGCATGCTTCTGGATGGCACCCACGCCCGCAAAAGGCATAAAAGCCGAGCTGGTGAACTTTGACGATATTGGAATGGAACGCCTTTCTGAGGCAAAGGGCAAATGGCTCCTGTACGCGCCAGAAAAGGGATTTTCACTGTCAGGCGGCAACTTCAACACCTTTGCGAAATCAGGCATAGCGGGGCTGGTCCTCTGCAACTTGTCCAATCTAGAGACAATGCCCGATGATTTGAACTGGTACAATGGACTGGGCTACTGCGGCTGGTATTTAAGCAAAGAAGACGCCAACATTCCCGCCTTCTCCATACCGCCACGCCGCGCTATCACCTTGAAGGCACAGTTGAAGGCAGGCAGAATAGTAGTGAACGGCGTGCTTAATTCAAAAATCTACGACGGCGAAACCTATACAGTAACTGGCATTGTACCTGGGGAAAGCAAGGAGGAAATTGCGCTTTTCGCACACCTGTACGAGCCATTCGTGATTGATGACTCCGCAGGCTTCGCCCACCTCTGCGAACTGGGGGCTCAACTGATACGGCGCAAGGTCAAACTGAAGAAAACACTGCGTGTTGTATTCTCAATGGAATTGTACGGCTTTGCCGCATACCTGAAACAACATGGCAAGAACATAATCCTTGCCGCCAACTTCGACGGCATCCAGCACAATGAAAGCTACAACCTCATAATGCGCAGGACTCCTTTCTACCATGCCTCATGCGCTGACTGGATAATGGAGGACACACTGAAAAAGCGCCTGGATGACAAGTTCACGTTGATACCGGAACCTGCCAACCTGTCTGACGACACTTTCGCAAACGACCCATACTTTGGCATCCCCACTTTCTGGATGCATTCCCCATGCAAAGGGAGCCACCATAGCACTGGCTACCTCTTTGAGCCAAACTGGCTCGCTTCAAAGGAAATACTGCCCGTATTTGCGGAGATTATCCAGAAGTTGCTCTGCGGGGGCCCTCTGCCAGACTATTCCACTAGAGCCGAAAAGGACCTGGACAAGGCACTCAAGGACATTCTGCAAAACAAGGAACTGAGCTCTTTTGAAAAACGCGTACGCGCCAATGTCGAATTCCAGCGCCAGTGCAATAGACTTGCCTCGCTCAAGACAATCTCTGGCATAGAGGCTTCCACTGAACGCGTTGCCGCCATTTACGACAAGGCCAAGAAAACCCTGGACAAGCTGCCAAAGGATGTGCTTTCCACGGCAGAACAAAAGGCAGATTCCTGGATTGTCAAGGCCGCTGGCCACGGCTATCCATTCTCGCTGGCTCGCGTACCTTTCGCTGAACGCAGACCAGCAAGGGGCATTTCACGCATATTGTGGACACAACTTGACGGCAAGACCAGCCTTCTTGAGGCAATCAGACGGGCTGACGCGGAACTCGGCAAGAAAACTGACGACGAGGCAATCAAACGCCTTATGGACACCCTGGAATACGTGGCTAAATACGGCTACGCTACAATCCAGCGCAATTGATACAAACAGATACCGAACATTCACCAATCCATAACATTACTTGCAAGGCTCTGTTTCCCATGAGGGTAGATAAACAATAAGCCGCGAAGCGGCTCTTTATTTGCCTACCCACATGGGGGACAGAGCGTACTGAAAATTAAGAACATGAATCAATCAGATGCCGAGAAGTATTCATCGTCCCAGATGAATGGGAAATTTGAGGAATATGCAGAGACACATGGAGATGGGGTGCGGGTTGTTTTTATAGGCAATTCTATCACAGTCCACCCCGTTGCGCCACATCTGGGCTGGACAAACCTGTGGGGCATGGCCGCCAGCGCAAAGGAGAAGGACTATGTCCACCTGGTCATAGACGGAATAGAAAAAGCCACAGGAAAGTTGGCGGACTGCCGCATAAAGAACCTGGCTGACTTTGAGCGCAATTTCTCCAGTTTCGACTACGGCTCCATACAGGAGTTGATTGACTTCAATCCAGATTACCTGATTGTCGCATTAGGTGAAAATGTAGCGTCACTGGAGACGCGTGAGGAGCAGCTTGCCTTCAGAGAGGCGTTCAAGAAACTGCTGGGCTGCTTTGTGCATGGCCGCACCAAGCCAAACACCGTGGTGCGCGGCGTGTTCTGGAGCAATGATTGGAAAGATGAAATGATGGCGCATGCGGCAAGCGACTATGCGCTTCCATTTGTCAAAGCGGATTTGTCTGGGGACAAGTCAATGCAGGCACTTGGCCTGTTTGAGCACACTGGCGTGCAGAAGCATCCTGGCGACAAAGGCATGGAGGAAATTGCACGGCGCATTCTTGAAGGCTTATTCCCAACGGAATCTGGCTACACGGCACTAGTTGATGGCAAGGCAGTTCCAGTGCGTCCAATCCGCATATCGGCAATACCATTCAACCAATGGGCGCCAGGCTATCAACGCCCAGTTGACCAGACTGAAATTGCTGGAATGCTGAAATTCGAAACCGAAGGGAAATGCGAAATACGCGTCAGAGCAGACAGGAAATTCCGCAATGTCAAACTGCGTCCGCTTTCGTCAGGTGTTACGCCAAACATAGTCGAGGGTGAAATATGCTTTACGCTGCCGGGTCCAGGCTACTATGTGCTGGAGCTGGATGGATACAACAGGCCATTGGAAATATTCGCCGATAAAAAACGGGACTTTTCCGCAGAACGCCAGGCCGCCAACATCGTGTTCGGACCAGGCCTGCACGAACCTGTCATAGTCAAACTAAAGAGCCATGACCGCGTATTCATAGACAAGGATGCAGTAGTGATGGGTTCTTTCCAAGTGGACAATGCGGAGGATATCAAGGTATCAGGCTACGGCATCATCTGCGGTTCACGCAACAGGCGAGACGGCGACGACTGCTACCGCGAGGGAATGGACGGCGCAGTCAGAATCATTGACTCCAGTAACGTGTTGTTCGATGGTCCAACTGTGCTTGATTCATGTTGCTGGTGTGTTTCAGCATTCAATTCCAGCGATTTGGTATTCGCCAATATGAAAGTCACTGGTGCCTGGAGATACAATACAGACGGCATTGACATCTGCAATTCACAACGTGTACATATCCATAATTGTTTTATACATTCCTTTGACGACAATATCGTTATAAAAGGTGATTTTCACAAAGAACCCAGCATGGCCCCAGTGGAGGACATTCATGCGGAGCACTGCGTCTGCTGGTGCGGATGGGGCAGGACACTGGAAATCGGGCTTGAAACATGGGCACCATATCTCAAGGGCATCGTCTATGAGGACTGCGACCTCATTCACAATACCCACGCCGCATTAAGCGTGCATCTAGGCGGTCCTGGCCCAGTGGAGGACATCACATTCAGGAACATCCGCATTGAATACGATGCCAGCGAAATGAAGTATATCATGCAGAGAGAGGGACGAGATCAGATATTCACCCGCATTGTACCATGGTCTGGCAGCTGGCTCAACGTATCCAACGACAAGATGTTCGTACCCAACGGTATCTTGTACGAAAATATCATGGACAACCCTGAATTGCTGTACTGCCCGCTTGGCACATTCAAGCACCTGACACTCGAGGACATCACCATCACAGTCGATGAAGGCGCGATTGAACCCAAATGCATCATGTACGCCCTGCCAGGCAGCACATTGGGCAAGATTGATATTCGCAATGTCAAACTCAACGGCAAGGACATAAGTGCTCAATGCGTCCCTTTGCACTAATCGGCATTTTCCAATCGCGAGCAATTACCGCTTCGAGTGATAGTTGCTTATTTGCGTGTGCGTTCACCTTTCCTTAACGCAGAAAAGGCAAAAGTCACAGTTCAAGTCTCTCAGCGCCTTTGCGCCTTTGCGCCTCTGCGTTAAAGAGTAGGGAGGCTTAACAGTCACATTTGCGTTAAAAGGCGTTTGAAAATAAGGACACGCCATATATAGTGTGCGGCATAATCGCTGGCATTTATAAGGGAATGAAATAACAATCATGAAAATCATCGTCTGCATTAAACAAGTTCCTGGCACATCCCAGGTGGAAATCGACCCGAAAACGGGCGTATTGAAACGGGATGGCGTGGAATCCAAAATGAACCCGTACGACTTGTACGCACTGGAAACCGCATTGCGCCTCGGCAAGCAACTGGGCGCCTCCATAACCGCCATCACCATGGGACCACCACAGGCAGAGGCAGTTCTGCGGGAAGCATTCATGATGGGCGTTGATGAAGGCGTGCTGCTGTCAGACCGCCGTTTTGGCGGCGCAGACGTGCTTGCCACGTCCTACACCATATCCCAGGGCATACGTGCAATCGGCGGTGCCGATCTCATTATATGCGGAAAACAAACAACTGACGGTGATACGGCGCAGGTCGGCTCTGAATTGGCAGAATTCCTGGGCATCCCACATGCAACAGGCGTGCTCCGCCTCCGCGAATGTACAGAAACAGGCATTGAGGCAGATCTGGATCTGCCACTTCAAATAGAGACCGTTCATATTCCATACCCCTGCCTCGTCACTGTGGAAAAAGGCATCTATGAGCCAAGGCTGCCCTCTTTCAAAAAGAAGCTGGCAACTGCGGACCGTCCAATCCGAAAGTTGACGCTGGACGATTTGGAAGACCATGACGCAAAGCACTATGGCCTGAATGGCTCTCCCACCCAGGTGCAGCGCATATTCCCACCTGAAAACCACCGCAGCCAGGAACGCTGGGAAGGCAATCCCAGCGAAATCGCGGAGCGTCTCCTGCACCGCCTGGATGAACAGAAATTCCTGCAGCAACCGAGGTAAGAAAATCATGGCATACATAAAGATACATCAGGAACGTGTCCAGGATGCGGAAGCACTCGCCGCAATCTGCCCATTCAAAGCAATTGAAATACAGGACGGCAAGCTGTCCATCAACGCAGGTTGCCGCCTTTGCCGCCTTTGCCTAAAAAAAGGCAACGGCGTATTCGAGTTGATAGAAGATGATGATGCGCCGCAGGTGGACAAATCCGCGTGGCGTGGCATTGCAGTCGTGGCGGAAGTCAACGAAGGGCACATCCATCCCGTCACATTCGAGCTGCTGGGCAAGGCCCGTGAACTTGCCAACAAAATCAAACATCCAGTATATTGCGTGCTGGGTGGAGACAATGTGGCCCATCTGGCTCAGGAATTACTGGAATACGGGGCGGACGAGGTTTTCCTCTACGAGCACCAGGAACTGAAGCACTTCCGCGCAGAACCTTACACTGCAATGCTGGAGGACTTCATCAAGGCAATTAAGCCATCGGTAGTGCTGGTGGGCGGCACTATCACAGGGCGCTCCCTGGCGCCACGCACGGCGGCACGCTTCCATACGGGACTTACGGCAGACTGCACTGTGCTGGATATTTCGGACAGCACAGACCTAGACCAGATACGCCCCGCGTATGGCGGCAACATCATGGCGCATATCCGCACACCTAAGCACCGCCCGCAATTCGCAACGGTACGCTACAAAATCTTCCCGATACCACAAAAATGCACGCCCAATGGCAAAGTCACACGCCGTACATTGACAAAAGACGCCCTTGCCACCGCAATCGAGATACTATCCGTCACGCCGAAGGCAAAGGAATCTGGCATCGAAGATGCGGAAGTAATTATCGCTGGAGGCCGTGGTCTTAAGAAGCCAGAAGATCTGGCAATGCTTCAAGAACTGGCTGAACTTCTTAATGGCCGAGTTGCCTCCTCTCGCGCGTTAGTCGAGGCGGGATGGACGGATCCCAAGCAGCAAATCGGCCTCAGCGGGCGCACAGTCAAGCCAAAACTGTTGATTACCTGCGGCATTTCAGGAGCAATTCAGTTCGTGGCGGGCATGAGTGGCTCCGAGCAAATCATTGCCATCAATACTGATCCCAATGCCCCAATTTTCAAAGTCGCCCACGTGGCAATAACAGGCGACCTCTACCAGATCATACCGCAATTAATTGAAGGAATTAAAGCACGCAAGGCCACAATATGAGCAATACAGACAACTACAAAACCATAGATGAGGCAGACATTGAATATCTTCGCTCAGTCTGCGCCCCAGAACGCGTAATACCAGGTCCTGCAGTAGGCGAAGACTACTGCCATGACGAATTGTCTGGCATACGCCGCAGGCCCGATGTGCTGGTGAAAGCCGCCTCCACAAAGGAGGTTTCAGCCATAATGAAATACGCCTACCAGAATTGCATACCAGTCACACCACGTGGCCAGGGCACTGGCCTGGTTGGTGGTGCAGTCCCCCTGCATGGCGGCATTTTGCTGGACCTTAGCGGCATGAACCGCA
>JAFSTJ010000904.1 GCA_017450525.1 Victivallales bacterium
AAACGACGAAGACGAGCCAGACCGCCAGTTGTCCGCATGCCCGCAGCAGTTCTTTGGATTCGTTATTTTTGGAATATCGGGCAATATCGACAGTGTTCCAGACGAAAGCGGTCAGACACGATAGCGGGGTCAAAGAGAAGTAGGCGACAGCCAAAATATCGAAATATGGGTATCTAGTTGACGTAACCAAAAACACATTTAGATTATGGGTATGGACACATACCCCAAAAACACTCGTGACTTTGAGATGAGATTCAAGGATGACAAAAGCTGCCTTGCCTATATCTATGCCTTGAGATGGCCCGATGGATTTTTGTGCCCGTCGTGCAAGTCCTCCCGGAAATCGTGGCTTACGGCAAAAGGCAAGGTAAAATGCGGAGACTGCGGGAAAAGCATGTCTGTCACCTCTGGAACTGTTTTCCAGGATTCACATACGCCTTTGCACATTTGGTTTCGTATCATGTGGCATCTTTGCCTGCAAAAGAATGGATTAAGCGCATTGGGAATGCAGCGTTCGCTAGGGCTTGGCTCATATCAGACCGCCTGGCTCTGCCTGCACAAACTTTGCAAGGCAATGATTCGCCCGGGGCGCGAAAGATTGTGCGGCACTGTAGAGGTGGACGAGGCTTTTCTTGGCGGGGAAAGAGAAGGCAAGAGGGGACGCGGAGCGGACGGCAAGGTGCTGACGTTTGTTGCTGTGGAGGACAAGTCTTACGTGGATGAGAAGACAGGGAACCGGGTGCGTCTCCTTGGCAGAGTTCGTCTATGCGAGATTGCCAATGCGTCAAGTTCAAGTTTATCGCAGGCAATACAGGAGAATGTGGAACCAGGCTCGACAGTGAGAACTGACGGCTGGTCAGGATATGCTGGTCTTGAGGACCTCGGTTATGTCCATGAAATTCAAAAGGTGTCTTTGAAACAAAGGGACAATGCAGCAGAGGAAGCCCCTTTTGGCGAGAACACAATCGAAGACTATGCATCGCCTTTGCCGAATTGCCACTTGGTGATTAGTCTTCTCAAAAGGTGGATTCTGGGCACACTACAAGGGTCGGTGGGAAAAGACTATGTTCAGGATTATCTAAACGAGTTCACATTTCGGTTTAACCGAAGAAATTCAAAGTCGCGTGGTATGCTGTTCTGGCGGTTGGTTCAACTTGCGGTTGAAAAACAACCAGACACCCTAAAGGATATCAAACCACACTACACATAGTGGCAATCAAATTTTGGTTACGTCAACTAGATACCCACATTGCGGAAAAATCGTCCCCGCCAGGCCTGACGGACTTGTTTGCTTATTTTGGGCTATGTCCCGGCAAGGACCTGCGAAGTCGGATATTTGAGCAGGAAAAGCACCATCTGCTCGAGAAGGCCTGAAAAAGAAGGCAGGCACGGCTTGACTTCGCGGCCAACGCGAATACAGTAAATGACATCGGCGAAGCGGAGGCAGACTCTGCTGGGACGCAACCGGCCGAGGAATAGCCATACCTTGACCGAGCGGAAGCTTGGGCAGTGGCCTTGGGCCGCCAATGGGAAATTAGTGTGAAGTCAGAGACAATTGCAAAACCATTTTCTCAAACGCTTTCACAGCGCGACGCGATGGCTTCATCGCCCAGAGACGGCGTGGTCACCACTCCTCGTTTTCGCCCCTCGCACTCGCTTGCGGCGTTTTGGCAGTTGGGTGGTAATTTTGCAATTGCCTCTTCTGTTAAATGTTATATTTGTTTTTTGTGTGTATCGCTATATGTGCTTGCGAGTGAACAATGGTTTTTCCTGCCGAACTTCCACCAGGATATCCGTGGAATAGAACAGATTCTCGATGCGAAAAAACCTTTTCCGTTTGGGCGAATCACTCAAATCCGGGAAGGGACTGCTTTTTATGAGTCCTTGCCGGATGCTCAAAGGAAAGAATTGTATTGGCATCCTGTTTCTTTCCCAGACAGGAATTTCGTGAAAATCATGCCTCAGAAAAATGTCTATGGCTGGTATGGTTGTGAGTTTGAGATTCCAGAGACACTTTCTGGTATGGATGTACTGTTGGATCTTGGCATCATTGATGATACTGATCGTACGTATCTCAATGGTCAACTTGTCGGAGCAACTGGAGAGATTCCAAGAAAGTCGGCATGGCAAACAGTACGGTATTACAGATTATCCAGAAAGTTTTTGAGAACGGCCCAAAATACTCTGGCTGTTCAAGTGTGGAG
>JAFSTJ010000905.1 GCA_017450525.1 Victivallales bacterium
CCCTTCAGCGCAACAGGGAAAGTGGTTTTCTTGCCATTGTATTCAAAGGTGAAGTTGGAACTGTAGTTGGTGCCAACCGCCTTCTTGAAGTGGAATGGAACTGTATGCAGCGACCTGCTATCGCCAACAGGCAAATCCACGTCCTTTGCACCTGTATCTGGATTGGAAATACGCATTTTCACGTTGTCGCCCTTGAGATTTCTGAATACGAGGCGAATATCCGACGTGGATGCAAACTGGTATTCCGCCGCAAATGCGGGCAACTGGTATTCGCCCTTCTTGAGACGGGCCAGGAAGGCTTCCTGGCTTTCGGATGACTCAACAAAAATTGGATAGCCTGAAAGACTACCCTTGAACTCGCATGGATTGCCCATGATGTCATAGCAGACTGCGTCCTTTGGCAGGACCAGGCTTGTCTCAACAACTGGCTCACTGCTGCTTTGCCAAAGCGCCGCCATTATCTTGCCATTCTTCTTGAATATGTAACCCCATATCTCGGGCGAAGGATGGAATTCCAATGCGTCCTTGGCATTGCACAGCAACCTGGCAATGGCGGCTGTGGAGGCAAGGATGGGACGAGGATTGTTCCTCAGCCACATTCCCATGTCATAATTCTTGCTTTCCTTCAATGCCACGCCATAATGAGGCACCCAATACTGTACGCCCAGGGCCTTGGCTATGATCATTCCGCGCTGGCTGTTCGCCGCATTGTCCTTAAGTGCCTGATGGTCAAAGGGTATGGTACTCACATAGCCATAGCCCTTTTCCGCAATAGCCAAATCCTTGTCCCCAACCAATTTGCGCACATCCAGTATCTGCTCACGGAAACCGCCCTTCTCCTCAGATACGGGACGGAAGCCAGGGCCATATACATAAGGTGACACATACCAGTCAGGCGCAACTATGTCCATATACTGCAATGTCTTTGGAAGAGCATACTTGAGATAGGAGTAGTTGGGATAATCCACACCTGCCACTCCCATGGACACCACCTTAAGATTAGGATTGAATGACTTCACCTCGTCATGCACAATCTGCAGATTGCGGAAGAAACAATCCTCGAAATATGGCGACAGCCTGCGCGTAAGGTTAATTTCGCCCGAAACCATCCAAGAAGGTATCTTGTTGCCATAATGCTGAAGACATGCGTGGACATAGTCCCGTGTCTGCTGGAAATATTCTTCGGTATAGCCATTTTTCATCATGTCAGGCAACTGCTTGTTCAACCATGCTGGAAATGCCCAACTGCTTCTTCCCGACAAGCTCAAATGCCCTCGCGGCACCATGCCGCACTTCTCCGCCTCGGCCAGCAACTTGTCTGGATAGCTGAAGTCATACTGCCCTGGCTTTGGCTCGGTCTTGTATCTTAGGACGGGCACGGTGATGGCTCCATAGCCCAATGCACGAGAAACGGAAAAGAAGTCCACCGTGATGTAATGATGGCACATTTCAAAGAAGGGGTCTGGAGCATCCACTTTCTCGGCTACGATGAAGGCACCTGTGCGTTCACCGTATTGCCCGCCAGTCAGATTGACCTTCACTACGTAGTACCCGTTCTTTTCAGGCGCCTCAAATGTGATTTTGCCCTTTTCATCCACCCTTCCATCAAAGACCTTCTTGTTGTAGAAATCAAAAACGGCATAGTTCGCGGTCCTGCCTTGCTTGTCAAACACGCATTTGAATTCCACTTGTTCGCCTGGTTGGAAGACGCCGCCTAACTTGACTGCCTCCACCGTCTTGATTGGCGAGGGCTTGTGCACGGCTTCGGGCTTTTGCTGCAGCACTTCAGGCACATTGCCCGCATAGATGCCCAGGTCATCAAACCAAACTGTGCCCAAATTGTCAGGCTTGCCCTTGTAGTTGTTGGCATTATGCACGCGCAGGGCAAGAACCAGGCGCTGTGTGCCTTCAGGCAGTTTTACATTGCCGCCGCACAGGAGCCAGTCATTCTCGGGCTTCTGCCAACTGGTGCCCTTGATGATTTCCTTCAGTTTCTTGTTCTTTTCACCATAGCATGACAAATGCATGCTGGCACACCATCCACGCGGAATGCCAGTGGTCTTGATGCGCCCAGCAAAAGTCACTTCGGTTATTCCCTCGGTCAACTTGACTGCCTGCTGTATGTTCGCCACCTTGTCTGGCTCGCCAAGTATCTTCAAGGATTTCTGGCCAGATGCGAAAACCGCCTCGTCAATCTGCCCTGTTATAAGACTTAGTCGAGAAAAGGAATTCACCCATCCTTCCATTCCCTCTTCAAACGAGGGATTCTTCAGCAGATTCTCATTGCCAAATACACAAAACGACAAGACCGCAAAAACAAGTAAAAAACTTTTCTTCAACATGATAGATATTTCTCCATTAGGAACAAAAAAGTATTACCACAAACAAAGTGCTGCATTGATTCCAATTGAGCGTTGTGGTGGGTTCTGCGCCTGCACTTTCCAGCCGTTACGCCATGTGTTCTCAAACACCCCTGCAGAATTGAAGCCCTCCACATGGTAATCCATGAACAGGAAATTACCATTGCGATGCGCATTCAAATAAAAACGGTTACTTGGAATAGTGCCAGAATAAGCCTCTCTCACCTGACTGACGGGGCCACCAGTGCTATCCGCCCCGTATGCAGTATAATTCTGCCCACTGCCATAACTGTCACCCGCAAGAATTACCATGGAGAAATGGTCGTATTGCCTGAGATCATACCAACGCCAATAACTGTTGCTCGTTCCTGGCACAGTGGCCACTATGCCGCGATTCACGCCTGTCAATGCGCCTGACGTGATATGGCAAGCATTCAAGCCATACGAACACCTGGAGGGATTAGCCCCCGTAATCTTGCCAAAATTCCTAGGCCATTTCCAAGGCCAGCGTCCAGGACACACAAAACTGTCCTCGTAGATGTCCGCATAGCCCTCATAGAACGGTGTCCATGCGCTGAAGGACTTGAAGTCCCAGGGCAGCACACCTTCGTAGTCATGGTTGTAGAGCGCAAAGAACATTCCGACCTGCTTCAGGTTATTGGTGCAGGCAATGCTCCGCGCCTTGGTACGGGCGTTGGACAAGGCAGGAAGCAGCATCGCCGCCAGAACCGCTATGATCGCAATGACAACCAACAATTCAATGAGCGTAAAGAAATTCCCTTTCTTCATTTCATTCACCCAAACTTGTTACGATGTTTTATCTATCAAATATTCACTACACAAAACAAGTTTAGGTAATTTACATACCAAAACAATAATTACAAAGGACTATTTCAATTTTCAACACAGATGTCCCATAACTTTTGTAATGGGCCAATCTCCCCTATGTTTTTCCATACGCCAGTGGCGTCCTGAGTTCGCG
>JAFSTJ010000906.1 GCA_017450525.1 Victivallales bacterium
AACCTGCGGGGCATCCGCGTGGTCAAGAGCTTCGTGCGCGAGGACTACGAGGAAAAGAACAAGGCGTGAGGTTCACATGGCTGGATTGTTCATTACTTTGGAAGGACCTGAATGTGCAGGCAAGTCAACCCAGTTGAAGTTGCTGGCGGACTACTTGACGCAGAACTGCTGGAATGTGCTTTGCACCAGGGAGCCAGGAGGTACCACATTGGCTGAGGATATCCGCAATATGCTGCTGGAAAAGCGGAATGAGGACATCGCCCCCGAAACGGAATTGCTGCTTTTCGCCGCAAGCCGTGCACAGCATGTGCGTCAGGTGATTTTGCCGCACCTTGACAAGGGCGGCGCTGTGATCTGCGATCGTTTCATTGATTCCACCACTGCATACCAGGGCTATGCAAGAGGGCTGTCCATAGACTTCATTAACCAGTTGAACGACTATTGCGTCTGCGGGCGCAATCCAGATATCACATTGTTGTTCGACTTGCCAGTGGAGGAGACCTGGCGACGCCTGACATTGCGTTCAGGAGGCAAGGGAGGCGACCGCATGGAGAGCCAGGGCAATGCCTTTCACACTGCCGTCCGCAATGGCTTCCTGCAGATAGCGCAGCAGCATCCACAGCGCATCCATGTGCTGGATGCAATGCAGTCCATCGAGGACATTGCCGCCCGTGTGCGTAACATAGTCGGTAAATAATTTATCCACAGATTCACACAGATTACCACAGATTTTATTAAACTTATAATCTGTGGTAATCTGTGTGAATCTGTGGATAAAAAAGGAATATAACAATGCCGTTGACACCATTTAAAGAGCATTTTCCCAATCTGTGCAAGCGTCTGCTTCAGACAAAGGCAAGCGGCCATACGGGCCAGGCATATCTGATTGTGGGCGATGACATCGACTACATTGAGAAATTTGCCATGGCTTGGGCCAGGACTGCCGCCTGCACTGAACCGAATGCGGATGGTTCTGCCTGTGGGCATTGTCCCGCCTGCAAGCGTTTCCTGAACAATGCCTATCCTGATTTGACTGTGGTGCGTCCACAGTCAAAATCCCGCCAGATCAAGGTGGAGGATATGCGTGAATTCGAGCATATCCTTTCGCTGGCGGCAAATCCTGGCTTTCTCAAGATAGGCATGGTGGTTGAGGCGGAAAGACTCAATGACGCGTCACAGAACGCTTTTCTTAAGACGCTGGAGGAGCCCCCCAAGGACACAATGTTGCTCTTGCTGTCCATCAATCCAAGAATGTTGCTGCCCACCACAAAATCCAGATGCCAGACCATTTCCCTCTTGAGAAATCGGCAGGACTATTCTTCACTGGCTGAACAGGGGCTTTTCAAGGTGCTTGCCACTTTGCATCGCCAGGCTGGTGCGTCTGTGGGTATTCGTGCGGCAGGTGCATTGTCCAATATTCTGGCTTCACAGCGACAGATTGCCGCAGAATACGGCGAGGCCAACAGGGACACCTCTTGGGACAATGTGGATGACGCCAAGATGCGCAAACTGGTGGAGGAGGAGAACCTTGCCCGAGAGGAGGCTGAATATGTGCGCCTCCGCTCCCAGGTGACAGACGCAATACAGGCATGGTATATGCAGGAGCTGCTGATATCATACGGCGCCGATGAAAGTTCTCTGCCAAATCCAGAGATGCTCAATGGTGTGAATTGTCCACGTGTCTCCAGCGAGGAGGCATTGCAGAACATACGCTACGTGTCCGATTTCCTGCGCTCGCTGGCAGCCAACGTGGATGAGAAACTTGCTTTGGACGCGCTTTGCCTCTCCATTTCCGAGAAGGTGAAAATGTAGTTGTTTTATCCACAGATTGTCACAGTTTTTCACAGATTTTTATTAAACTTACAATCTGTGGTAATCTGTGGAAATCTGTGGATAAATAAAAGAACACTATGCCCAAATCCATTTACATATCTGGTTTGCAGAATTACAGCTGCATGATGTGTGGTCTGTGCTGTCGTCGTTTTCTGGTGTTGCTTACGCCAGAGGAGCGTGCTAGGATTGCAGCCAAGGACTGGAGTGATTTGCAGGATGTGCCAGAGGACTTTTCCGAGCGCATCAATGGCTGGCTTTATTTCAAGCGCGGACCGAGAGGCTGCGTTTTTGTGGGAGAGAAGGGCGAATGCCGTATGCACGCCCGATGTGGATTCGACTTCAAGGCATTCACCTGCCGCGGTTATCCATTCAATATAGTGTCCACTTTTCCTGGCGAGGTAAGTGTTCTCGCCCGCATGGATTGTCCTGCGGTGCTTGCAAATCATGGCAAGCCAATACGTCAGCAGCGTGGCGATATAGAGAAGCTCATTTCCGAAATGAGATTCGGCAGCGGCTTTACTGAACTTCAATTGGCGGGACTAGAAAGGAAGGCAGTAGAGGAGATACGTGATTTCGCAAGAAAGATCATCGACGATGCGGATAGCAACGTTCCTTTGCGTTTGCGTATGCTGATGCTTTTTGCAAGGCGCATAGAGCAATTGGGGGCCACGTTCCTCAATGACAATGAAACAATGAAGGAGGTTTATCATACCTTGCTGAATACTTTGCGCAAAGAGGCGGCTGATTTGCCAAAATGGCGCATAAGCGCACCTCTTAGGGCATTGTTCAGGCAAAGGCTGGTGGCATACGCCAGGCGGGATGAGGAAATCAACCATCCGACACCAATGCACCGCATCCGTCAGGCGTGGAGCATAGCGCGTCTGGTAATGGGCTATGGGAACCTGAATAATCTAAGCAACGAACATCCCGATTTGCCTTTGCGTAAACTAAAGTTGTTCTCCTGTGTGCCACTGGCATTCGAGGAAGGCGCATTTGATACATTCCTGCGTTTTTTGCATGTCAGGCTGGAATGTTTCCAGTTCTTCGGAGTGGCATATTACGGCACTGACATTTACAGCGGCTTGCGGGCACTGTGTCTGACATTCTCAATTGTGCTTGCCTTCGCCAGGCTTCATGCCGCCGCAAGAAATGCAGAGACTATTTCGGCAGAGGACATGAGCTACGGCGTATTTGCCATGGACCACTGCCATGGACGTCAGCCTTTCCTGCGTTTCAAAACTGCCCGTATCCGCGAAAACCGCCTGGCGGACAGCTACTCGCAACTGCTGTACTCGCTGGGATGCTGATGCCTGAATCAAGTGAGATGATTGTAAAAAACTGGCGTAGAATGCGCTTCAATATGTTTGCATTGGCTTTGAAAACGTATTTGGGATGTTGCAAAATAAACGCTTTGCCTGGGCTGAAGTGCTTGTCTTGATTGATGGGCGCATCTTGAATAGTTGCAAATATTATTATGAGCCCGATTATACTGTGAATTTCATAAAGGAGGGGCGCTGGTTTCGCCAAGAAAGAGCTCGCAAGGAAATTCAATATCTTCAATCGGGAGGCAATTGTTAAGCATTTTTCTAAAAGTCCAATCGGCAATCTTTTCTATTGAAGGACCAGCCGATGTGAGCTTTATGGAAGCATGCTCTTGCAGAAGCTGACCTTCGTATCCGACTATTGATATTTCATCCGGGACTTTCATTCCCATTTTAATGCAGTATTCCGCAAACATAATGCCCAGCTGGTTGTTATGGCAGAATACCGCCGTGGGACGGTTGCTCAAAGCCATTATTCTCTCATAGCTTTTCTGCACCATGGCCCAATGTTCGCTGTTAGCGGAAATGTCCCATTTAGGCAGCCTAATTACGAGACGTTTGTTCTGCCTTATTCCCGCAATGCCCAATGCATTCTGGAAGTTGCCGTTGTAGTGTGGCGTGGCACAGGTTAATATGTGGGCAATCCTTTTGTGTCCAAGCTGGACAAGGTACTCGGCCGCCAGGCTTTCGCCATGAGCACGGTTGAATGAGAGGCGGCTTACTTTCCCCTTAAGCTCACTGTCCCCAAAACGATATACTATAGTCCTGCTTCCATTGCGTTGTATAATTGGAAGTGACTTTGAATTCATAATAGAGTAGAATGCCACAAAGGCTTGCGGATCTGAATAGATTTTCCTTAAAATATTTGGCTCCTCCTCAACGCATGCCCCTGTCTCGATTATGAATGTGGGGGAAAAGCCATATTTGGGCGCCATTTCAGAAAGCACCTTTGCTGTCTGCATGTATAGAGGTTGCTTCAATGAATGAATGAGAAAATACAGTGGATGCCTTATTGGTACGTCATTGGCGAAGGTTCCCACTCCAGACACCGTCCTTAAGCGTCCTTCGGATACCAGCTCTGCTACGGCTTTGGTGCACGTTGAAATGGTGGTGTTGTACATTGTCGCCATTTCTATGCGTCTGGGCAGTTTGCCTTCCGCAAACCTTCCCTCAATGATGTCCTTCAATAAGCTTCTCTTTACTGAATTATAGCCTTTATCCTGCATTTTTGCTCCTGATTAATGCACAAATTTATGCATTATTCTTTGCAATTCAAGCAAAAACGGCAAAATAATTCATAAGTTTTATGGCGCATCGCACTGTGGATTGACACGTTGTACCTGTTGTCTCTTGAACCCTGTTGTCTCTCGGACAAGGCGGAAAGCTGAGGTTTTACGTTGGTGAAAATTGTCATGAAAAAAAAACACAGATATCCCATAACTTTTACAAGGGAGACTAAAGAGACCAAAGGGACTAAAGGGACTAAAGGGACTAAAGGGACTAAATTTCTTGTTTTTCGTCTCTTCGTCCCTTCGTCTCTTCGTCTCTTCGTCTCTTCGTCCCTGAAAATAGCCATCCCAATAGGGAACAGAGCGGGGCAGAAAAACACAAAATCTGACAAAATCACTTTTCCAAATCAAAGGAATATTCCACCTTAGGATTTTCTCCATCAATACTGTTTTGAAAAGTTATGGGATATCTGTG
>JAFSTJ010000076.1 GCA_017450525.1 Victivallales bacterium
ATCTCACGGTACATATTCTGTCGGCTTCGGCGTGAGCAGGAGCAACACCGGGTTCAACGCCAAAGCTTCCGCACGCACGGTATCGAAAACGAAGGATGCGGCGACTGCGTCAGACGAACTTCGGTATGCAAAGGTTTTGCCGAATGCGGACATCACGTATACTGTTCTGCCCAACGGCGTGAAGGAAAACATTGTTGTGCACAAAAAGCAAAAGGCCTACCGCTATACATTCGACATGGATTTCGGCGGGCTGCTGCCTGTCAAACAGGAGAATGGCTCGATCTGTCTTATGGCCTCCGCGAACGCGAAAACACCGACCTTCATTTTGGACATGCCGTATATGTTTGATGATGCGGGGCAGTACAGTGAGGCGGTGACCATGACCGTGCAGGGGAATCGCCTGACACTCGAGGCGGACGCGGCGTGGATGAATGCTTCTGACCGCGCGTTCCCCGTGACAATTGACCCGTACTGTTATGTCCCGACCGGCAGCAGCAGCTACATTCGCTGGTGTTGTGGAGCCATTTAAGCAGTTCACCCAGGCTGATTATACTGATTATGTAAAGCCTGGTCAGGGCTGGTGGGCCTCAAATATGTTTACCTTGAGTGTTAGTGGTGGCAGTGACGTTTGGCTGTCAAACTACGTGAGAAGCTGGTATGAGCCGATCGCCGATTTGCATGGAAATGTCTATGACATGGGCGGCGACCAGAAATATGGCTATATCTTCAAGAACGATTTGACCAGTGCTACATTGGCAAATGGCAGCTATGCTGACAAGATTCACTGGGCAAACGGTGACACCAATAAGATTACCTATTTTTACGATGATAATCCTGCAATCACAAATACAGCCACTGGTTATTTCCTGGATTATTTCGAGAATGACGCAGAAATCTATCTGGTCATGACCACGATTCCTGCGGACGGCGTTGATACTGTGGACACATACCAGTATGTTCAGGATGCTAACAACGTAACATTGATGCAGTCCCGCCAGCACAACACTGTGGATCTGGCAGACAATGTACGCGTCAATTTCGGCATTGACAATGGCACATACGGCGATGGAGTTGGCATTGGCCGTGAATTCGTGGCAGTCTATGATGACACTGCTTACCTGAATCATGTCGGCGGTGCCTCTGGTGGTCCACTTCCAAGCCTCCTTCTTGTGGGTCTTCTCTCCATGGGCACAGTATTCGGTGCATCACGCATGAAGAAGCGCTCCTGATGCGAATATTCATAATTTAACTTCAACAACAGACTTCCTCCTTTAGGTGGAAGTCTGTTGTTTTTTTATGAAAGATGAAAAAAAGTAAAACTCTTCTCATCCTACTTCTGGTTTTAGGTGTGGTAATAGTACTGGGCCTCAGCGCGATGATGGGAGTCATGGCATATAGGCGCCAGAAGCAGACTTTTCTTTTCAAGCAAGGCGAGGAAGCCTACAAGAATGGCGACTATGAACTGGCTAAGCAAAAACTCAAGGCATACACACGCAGAGACCCCAGCCACGAGCAGTCATGGCTCTACCTAGCGGATATCTACGAACGGCAGTTACTATGGCGCGATGCGGCAATGATTTGGAAACGTTTGGTAAACCTGAACGTACTGAACAACGACTACGTCAAACACAACATCTACGCAAATTATCACGCACACGATTTTGGTACGCTGGACAAAATATTCTCAAACCTTTCAATGGAGAAACAGAGGGAGTATTTCGAGATTTATGCATTGACACAGTTCTTCCAGCACACAAACACCGATGCAACTGACAGGCTTGTGGCCATGCTTCCACAGGACGGCATAGCCGCGCAAATGGTCCGTGTATTCAAGCATCAGGGGCCTATCCCCGAGCTGGAGAAGCTGGAAAACTGCGATGATCCTGTAATACAAGTCGAGGCACTTATGCAGGATGCTTTCATATCCGAATATAGGACAAAAGATTTAAAGCGAGCAGAAGATTGCCTTCGCAAAGCCGCCAAAATAAACCCCGACCTCTGCCGCGCCCCGCTGGGGGACTTCCTTTTCCGCAATGCCCGCTACAAGGATGCATACGAGATATACAAAACAGTTCGTCCCCAGATGATGACAGTGGGCAACATAATCAACTATGCAGAGGTGCTCTTTTTATCCAAAGACGCCAAGGCATTGTCAGACCTTGAGAACGAGGTGCACCATAAAAGACGTTCCGCCATTTTGCTCCGCGCATATATCCAGAGCCTGCAGGCATATCTTGGCAAGGACACCCAGGCAATGATCAAGAACTACAGAGTGGCGCAGATACATCGCACCACCCCAGTAGGTCTGCTTTTAAGTTACGCTGTCGCAATAGACGATTCGGACATTCCTTTGATGGTGTCAGTCCTCTCTCAATGGCGGAAAACCAAAATCTTCAAGGAAAAGCAAGCTGAAATACTCGCCAATACGCGCAAAATGCTTGCCACAGCACTTGAGGATGACAAGCTGGAAGACGCAGCCAAGCTGGCCCAGATGTTCCTTTCAAAGACCCCACCCGAACTGCTCTGCTGGCAAATTGTGGTGCTTGACCAGATGAAACGCGGAACCATTACCGAGAAACTTCTCCAAGACGCATGCAAATTGTTCCCCAAGGAGAGCTTTTTCCAAACACAAAGGCTTCGGCTTGAATTCTCAAAGGGAGACCGTCAGGGAATCCTTGACATTTACGACCAGATGATTGCCACAAGCAACACCCCTATCAGGGAACGCTATCGCAAGGTTCTATATCTGGAACGGCAAAGACTGCTGGACAATGCATTCCAGGAGCTACAGACCATGATGAAGGAGGATACCTCCCTGGTTTCCGCAAAGCATTGCCTTGGTTTTGGCATCCGCACTGGGAAAAAGGAGGCCCTAAATGCTGCAGCTGCGTTCCCAGAACTGGCTGAAATTGCACAATTTGAAATGGAACGCCGCTACGGCGACCTTGACAAAGCGACAAAATGCTGACGTCAAAGCAGCTGGAGAAAGGCTTGTCTGCAGACAAGCCCGAGGATTGCGAGATACTTCTGCCACTGGCCATCTACCTGGCATTGACAAAAGAGTTCGAGCGGGCAAAAGCTATTTACCTAGCCTTGCTACCCCATAGCGAGAACAACGCTACTATTGACCTCAACCTCTCGGAAATCTTCGCGCAACAGGGCGATTTGTTGCAGGCATTGGAATACGCTGCAAATGCCCATAAGAAAAATCCGAAATCTCCCATAGTGCAGACTGTCTATGGCATACGTCACTATGCAATGAACAACTACGAGCAGGCCGCAGCATTGATTCCAAACGATGTTCCAGGCGAAACCGAGAAGGCAATATTGGTGGAATGTCTCGAGAAAATCATCGAATCCACCTACAAAGATGATGACGCGGCCACCTGTCGCAAGACAATACGCCGCCTCCAGGCTCTTCAGCCTGACAACAAATGCGCCAAGGAATACCTTGAAAAAATGGGCGAGCACAATCAGCAATGACGATGAGCGAAAACTGGAATGCCATACGGCAGAACCTGAATTCAGTTAAGACAAGCGTTGTTGTCCTGTTTTGCGCCTGTCTCTTTGGCATCATCGAATATTGCCTGTGGGGGCGTACTCATTGGGAGGAAGGCGCACTTCTTATGGCACTTCTATTTCTGGGAGCATACGACCAGCTGCGCCGCCCAATGATGTCCGCCACAACGAAAGCCAGCCGCATTACAAGCTGGCTTCTGCTCATTGCGGCGGGCCTTGTCATGCTGCTATCTTCTAGCTTGACGACAGAAGAACTGAGCATGGGTCGCACCCTTTGCAAAAACTGCGCCATATTCATGCTGGCTAGTGCATTGTCACTTCGCTTCGACGGCGCGAAACCCGCCCTCTCATTCTTCCCCTTATTCTTGCTTGCCATCGTCATACTGCCATTGTATGAATACCTGCTGTTGGAATTCAGTTATCCAATGCGCCTTGTTTCGACAGCTGCCTCCGCATTCCTCGCGCGCCTCTTCATGGTGCCAGTCAGCTTCGAAGACACCACGCTCTTCTGGAATGACCAGGCAATCACAATCACAGACGCATGCAGCGGAATATCCCTGCTCAGCCTGCTCTTTTTCCTAGAATACCTTATTGCCAGAAAAAGCGAAGCGCCAGCTTGGAAAAAATGGTGCTGGGCCTCACTACTGCTGATATGGGTCATCGTAGGCAACGCTCTACGCCAGCTATTGACCTTCGGGCTTTTTACAATCATGGGAGAGAAAGTATTCGAGCAGACGCCGCATTTTCTGCTGGGATGCCTGTTCATAGTCGTAACTTCCCTTCTTATCTGGTTCAGTTCTCTTTTCTTCAATTTTGACAACAAGCCCCAGGAAAAAGAGAAAAAAGAATGAAGAAGCCGTGGAAAATACTGGTTTTGGCATTGGCGACGCTCCCTTTCATAGTGGAACTGCCATACGTATTCCACGCCATGGCCATTTCACCTGCCGAACGCTGGAACTGGTGCTTTCTCATTCTAGCACTTTTGCTGCTTTCGCTCGCTGGTATCATCGCCTCAATAAATGACAGTTCACACAATGCCACTGAATCAAGCTCCTGGCGATTTGCTACCTTGATTCCCGCAGTGCTTCTCCTGCTCTTCGGCGCAATAAAGCATATACACCTGGCGTTCCTGATGGGTGGAATACTGCTGCCATATACACTGGTCTACTGCTTGTATGGTTGGAGGCCAGCTCTACTGCTACTGCCTGGCTGTGGGATGCTGGCGCTAGCCTGCCCCAGCATAGGCATCATCCTCTCCACGATTTTCCCCAAAGATGGCTTAGTGCTGAAATCTATTCTGGCAGCAATACTGACAATCCTTTTCCCATGCCTCGCCCTGCTCCGCATTCCACGTCTGAAAATTGAGACACTGGCATTCGCAGGCCTGGCGCTATTGGTTGCAGGCGCGTATGTGGTACATGGACATGCCTCCTCGCGCCAGCCACCCCTGCTACCTGTTTTCGATGGCCTCATCACCCAGCATTTCAGAGGAGTGCAGGATACTGTCTCGGCAGGAGACCGACAGTTCTTCGGCGACAGCAATATCAAGCGCTTTACTTTCAACGACCAAGCAGAAAATGCAATCCAGGTGCTGACCGTCAGCAAAATTGACAACATCCA
>JAFSTJ010000077.1 GCA_017450525.1 Victivallales bacterium
GGCGGCATTCTCCTTCAAGAATGCGTCAAAACTGCCCTGTGCCAGCAATACGCAACGTGTGAACTGCTGCATATTCATGCCAAGAAGTTTTTCTATCTCATTGGGAACCTGGGTTGGAGTACATTGTATTTCAGAGCCGTTCTTGTAAAGTTTGTGAGATTTGCCACCAAATGGATTGGCCGCATTTTCGGTTCTATGATGTGCAAAACAGGCCAGATATTCATCTTCACCAAGTTTAAACGCCAATTCCGCCTGCATGACATCCTCCCCCTCGCTTATAGGGCTTCCCTTGCTGGGACTCATAACCCCTGCACGGGGAGTCCCGCCATACAATGCCAGGCATATTGCGTCCAAAATGCTGGTCTTTCCTGCACCAGTTGGCCCGCTTATGAGGAAAATGCCGTTCTTGAACTGGGAAAAGTCAATCAGATGCTCGCCATATAGTGAATTAACATTCCTGATGTAAAGCCGCAAGAATTTGAACGTGCCCTTCCTTTTCAACGCAGTCGCCTCCACGCCCTGGCTGGGATCCAGCACTTTTGCCTGGGCAATTCTGTACAGGCGCAACAACTCCTGCCTTTGCTCATCGGCAGTGACCTCCCCCTTTGCATACAGCTCTTTCAAAAATACGCCTTCGGGCTGCATTTTAGAAAGACTGCATAGTTCGGCCTCGTCATTTTGGATTTCAGATTGCTCTTCGCGCACCTCCCGCTGAACTGCCGTATCCACAATGAGCATCTTCCTGTCCTTGAACGCCAGGCGCAAATCTATCGCCCAATTGGGAAGCACTTCCTCGCCAGTATAGACTGCCTTCACCCAGATGTCCTTATCCTGCAATTCATTTAGCTTGCTCTCCAGCTCGGATTTGTTCCCCTTTATAATCTTCATATCATGGAAACACTCATCTGGATATTCCAACCCCTGAGGGTGCTCGATATCCTCCGTATCCAAGATTATCGCCTGGGTGGCATACATTTCCTCCTGGAAACTCATAGGCAAAACAGAGCCTGCATAACGCCATTTGTCATTGTTTGCCACGCACTGCGGCCTGTGTATGTGCCCCAGGGCCATATAGTCAAAGCCTGTGCCAAATTCATTCAAATCCACCCCATCCAGGGCACCGACCACATTCTTCCCCTCCTTGTTGCCAAAGGAACCACCATGAGCATACAAATGGCCCATGCCGATAATGGGTATTGCACGGCCAGCCCGCATCTTGTCCGCTATTTCATATACCTTGCGGTAGTGCTCCGCGACACCACTTTTATACACCTGTAATTTGTTTTCGCTGCTTTCACCTTCCAGTACGGCTCTCCTTACATCCGAACTGTGCAGATAAGGCACAGCACAGACAAACGCGGCTGGTGCCTCTTCCGTGCCAAGCCTGACGATTTCACGTTCCAGCTTGTCTTGCTCCACCTTTCCCAGAACATGTATGTCCAATTCCTCCAGCAGACCGCCAGGTGCCTCAATAAACTCTGCCTTGTCATGATTGCCCGCAATCACCACCACATGGCGGCATCCAGCCATGCGCATATTCCGCAGGAAACTATAATACAGGGTTTGTGATTCGCTGCTGGGAGCGCCATTGTCAAACACATCGCCAGCCAGCAACACAGCCTCTATGCCCCTCTGGCGTATAGTCTCAACCAAGAAGTCAAAGACCTTTTTAATTTCATCGTTACGACTAATATTGGCCAGCTTACAACCAAGGTGAATATCTCCAATATGCAGTATTTTCATAGTGGACAGTGGACAGTGGGTAGTGGGTAGTGGGTAGTGGGTAGTGGTTAGTGGGCAGTGGTTAGTAGCCAGACAATAAAC
>JAFSTJ010000078.1 GCA_017450525.1 Victivallales bacterium
CACATCGCCGCTGGCGCAAAGAAAGTCATCATGTCCGCTCCTTCCAAGGATGCAACTCCTATGTTCGTCTATGGCGTCAATGACAAGACATACGCAGGCCAGGACATCATCTCCAACGCCAGCTGCACCACAAACTGCCTGGCACCTCTGGCGAAAGTTGTCCACGAGGCATTCGGCATCAAGCGCGGCCTGATGACCACAGTTCACGCTGCTACCGCCACACAGAAGACTGTTGACGGCCCATCCAAGAAGGATTGGCGCGGTGGCCGCGGCATCCTGGAGAACATCATCCCCTCCAGCACTGGCGCAGCAAAGGCAGTTGGCAAAGTTCTGCCAGCCCTGAACGGCAAGCTGACTGGTATGTCAATGCGCGTTCCTACCTCCGACGTGTCAGTTGTTGACCTGACAGTTGAACTCGAAAAGCCCGCCACCTACGAACAAATCTGCGCAGCCATGAAGGCCGCCTCCGAAGGCGAACTGAAGGGCATCCTGGGCTACACCGACGAGGCACTGGTTTCCACAGACTTCCGCAACGACGCCCGCACCTCCATCTTCGATGAGAAGGCTGGTATCGCTCTGGACAGCACCTTTGTCAAGCTGGTCAGCTGGTATGACAATGAATGGGGCTACTCCAACAAGCTGTGCGAAATGATCCTCGTCATCTCCAAGTAAGTTGTAGCATCTAGCTAGCAAAAGCCGCCGCTCCCTTTTGGGAACGGCGGTTTTTTTGTGGGCGCCGATGTTTATGTTGGCGCCGCCTCGGCGCCCATATCAATTAATTTCCTTGTAGATTTTGTCGCCTGCGCGGAGTTTGATGTCGCAGGGGAATGTGATGACGTCGCCTTTCTGGGCTTGCTGGGCTTCAATCTCATTTGCGCGGAGCGAGGGGATTATGTATTCCACGGCACCAGTCTTGTTGCCGATGATCCAAAGTTTGTCTCCCACGGAAATGCCGTTGGCGTTTAGGATGGCCTCCGCAATCTTTGGTTTTGCAAAGTAGTTTGTGACTGTGCCTGCGAAGTCCTTTCGCACTGTGGCTTGGCTGTCTCTTGCTGCTGCCCATTCTCCAAGCTTCTTGCCTAGATAGTAGCCGCCTTTCCAGAAGCCCCTGTTGAATACCTGCGCCAGTTTCTGCTCCCATTCTTCAATAAGTTCATTTGTGAATGGCAGACCTTTTTCCCAGTGCTGGATTGCCTCCTTATAGACCGCAGTCACGCGGGCAACGTAGTCAGCCGAACGCCCCCTGCCTTCCAGTTTCAGCACGGAAATGCCGCTGTCCAGTATTTTGTCCAGGAAGCCAATAGTGCATAGGTCTTTTGGGGACATGACGTATTGGTTGTCCACCACAAATTCAGCATCAGTTTCGGTGTCGCGGACAGTGTATTTCCTGCGGCATGGCTGGAAGCAGGCGCCTCTGTTGCCAGATGTGCCGTAGGTTGCCAGGCTCATGTAGCATTTGCCTGAAATCGCCACGCATAATGCACCGTGGGCGAATATCTCGACTTGCATCAATTTGCCGCTGGGACCAATTATGTTCTCTTCCTGGATTCGTTGGCAAATCTGGCTTATTTGTTCCAGATTAAGTTCCCTTGCCAGAACAACTACGTCCGCGAATTGTGCATAGAAACGCACAGCCTCGATGTTGGATATGTTTGCCTGCACTGAAATGTGCACAGGCAGGCCGACTTTCCTGGCTGCTGTAATCACCGATATGTCTAGGGCGATCACCGCATCAATGCCCGCAGCCTTGGCTGCTTGGCAGAGACGGGTGATTTCCGGCAGTTCATTGTCGTAAACTATGATGTTCAACGCCAGCCATGCCTGAACCTTGCGCTTGTGGCAGCGCTTGACTATCTCAGGCAAATCTTCTTCTGTGAAGTTGACAGTCGCTCTGGAGCGCATGTTAAGTTCACCGACACCGAAATATATTGCATCGGCACCATTGTCCAATGCCGCCTGGAGCGATTCAAAACTGCCTGCTGGCGATAGTAAGGTTATATCTGACATCTCTGCGCCTCTTAAACCCCTATCAACTGATATTCAATGGAATCTGCCAGTGCAGTCCATGAGGCCTGGATAATGTCCGTCGAAACGCCGACGGTGGTCCAGCTGCGCTTGCCGTCCGTTGAATCTATAAGGACGCGGACTTTTGAGGCTGTTGCGCTGGCCGTGTCCAGCACACGGACCTTATAGTCCGTCAGGTGTACCTTGTCCAATTGCGGGTAGAATATTTTGAGTGCCTTTCTCAATGCGCCGTCTAGTGCATTGACAGGACCGTTTCCAAGTGCGGCCTGGATTTCCATGCTGTCACCGACGCGAACCTGTATCATTGCGTATGACATGGCACCAGGAGCGGGTGCCTCGTCTATGGTCTTGTACAGCACCAGTTCAAAATGTGGTTTCAACAGGCCAAGTTCTCTGCGGGCGAGTATTTCCAGGCTGGCATCTGCGGCCTCGAACTGGTATCCCTCGTATTCCAATTCCTTCAGACGCGCCATGATGGCTGTTATTTCTGGAGAATCCTTGGTGAGATTGGGGGCAAAGTGCCGCAGTTTTTCCGCCAGGATGCTGCGACCAGCCACCTCGGACAGTAGATAGCGCCTGTGGTTGCCGACTATCTCAGGTGAAATATGCTCAAATGCGCCTCGCATCTTCAGCATCCCATCAGAATGCATGCCGCCTTTGTGTGTGAATGCGCTGCGTCCCACGTATGGCCTGTCATTGGGGATGGCCACATTGGATATTTCCGCCAGAAGGGTGGCAGTGTCCACCAGCTTGTCCAGTCTGGGGATTTTGCAAGTGCAGTTCTTCTTCAGGATAAGGTTAGGAATGAGCACGCCTAAATCCGCATTGCCGCATCGTTCGCCGCAACCATTGAATGTGCCTTGCACATGCTTCACCCCCTCCTCAACTGCAAGCATGGAATTCGCCACTGCGCAGCCACTGTCATTGTGGCAGTGTATGCCCAGTTCCGCTTTGGGGAATGTGCTACGCACGCCTCTGACAACAGTCAGTATTTCTGTTGGTGAGCAGGCACCATTGGTATCGCAGAGGCAGATTATGTTCGCACCTGCCTGAACGGCTGTTTCCAGTACCTTCATGGCATAATCCGCATCATGGTAGTAGCCATCGAAGAAGTGTTCAGCATCGAATATGACCTCTTTTCCTTGTTTTCGCAGATAACTCACTGTGTCCGTAATCATGGAAAGGTTTTCCTCTGGCGTAACACGCAGGATTTCCGCCACGTGAATTGACGAGGCCTTCCCCACAATGCTTACTACCTGGGTTCCCGCCTCCAGCAGGGCTTTGAGGCCAGCATCGTTTTCAACTGTATTGTCAGGATGCCTGGTAGTACCGAAGGCACAGAGCCTGGCGTTGCTGAGTTTTAGCGATGCGGCCTCCTTGAAAAACTCCAGATCCTTGGGATTCGAGGCAGGAATGCCAGCCTCTATGTAGTCGATGCCGAAATCATCCAGGATTTTGACAATCGCCAGTTTGTCCTGCAAGGAGAAGGATAGCCCTTCGCCCTGGGCACCATCCCTGAGGATGGAATCCAATATGCTGATATGCCTGCTTTTCATTAGTGTCTATTTGGGTGTTGTATGTGAGCGGGCGCTCACTCAGGTTGCCCCGGCGGGAATGGCGCACCTGGCGGGATTGCAGTTGCGTACATTCAGGACGCTTTTATGCCAGGGACAATACCACGGAATGTACTGTTTCCGCCCTGCTGGCGTTAAGGTAGTCTTCCCTGGTGCTTTGGCTGCCGAACCAGGTGAACTTCACATCGTTGTCCAGCAGGTGTTCAGGATGCTCGACTATGCCATCCGCTGACAGGATTGCCTTTGGTTGTGCCTTGCCCAGTTCTACCCAGCAGATGCCGACGCCGCCCATGCCGTAGGATTCGATTTTCAGCGCATCCGCGCCCAGCAGTTCCTTTGGCACAGGGATGAAGCATTCCGCCAATGCAATGTTAACGCCATTTGGCTTGAGGACGCGGTCCGCCACCATGGTCCACTTGCCGTCTTTTTTCAGGCTGATGCGTGTATGCTGAATGCCATATCCATCTGGTGCGCAAATGCGAACCTTCATGAATGCGCAGTTGCGCAGATTGCTCAGTTGTTTTTCCAATTGAGCCTTGATGATTGGCAGTTTGTTTGAGAAAACATTTGGCGTGATGCCAGGGCGGTTCACATCCCACTTTTTCTCAAGTGTTTCAATGAGTTGCAGCAATTCATTATGGAGCTCCTCGATTTTTTCGAACTCTGCGGGATGCCCGTCAAGGGCATCCTGATAAAGTTTCTTGAGTTTGTGAGAAATGATCTTCTCATGTACTGCATACAGCAGGTCCTCTATGATTCTCTTTCCAAGGTCTGTCTTGACTTGTGGCAGTTTTTCGGAAATGATATTGAATGCCGCGATGTCAAGTTCCTGGCTGGGATATGGGAGGCCAAAGAAGTCCCTGGTGAAAAGTTTGCCTTCGCTGACGCTGTTGAAATGACGCCACAATCCCTGGGTGTAGATTAGTTTGAGGGTGGAGCGCAGGATTGCATCGTCTGTCCCGAACAGGCGGCGCACCATTTCAGCGTATGCCTCGTCTTCTGGCATTCCGTTGATGAGCAGGCCTGTGAACACATACTGTGGCAGATAGCGCAGCAGGAAAGCATCCGATTTTTCCCAGTTGGTGAGAACATAGCCGTTGCAACTCTTCTGGCCTTCCGCGAACTTCAAGCTGGTGGTCATGTTGCTGAGGATGAATTCTGCAGGGGCAATCACGCAGTCAAGCCCCAGCTTCTCATTTGTTGCGAAGCGGTCCTCCACCGTGCAGTCAAACAGATGCGCCAGATAGAAGCGCACATCCGCCTGATACTGCCAGTCGAACATGAGTATGTCATTGGGCACTTCGTAGATGGCCTCTTTGTATATTTCGAACATGTCTGACCACATTGCCATGCGCTTGCCAAGTTTTGCAAGTATGTCGTGTATCTTTATTACATGGTCCACGAACATTTTTCTCTGGCTTTCATAGTCAGGTGCAGCCGCCTTGCAGCGTGGGCAGAGGCAGTAGTTGAAGAATTCATCAAGTCCAGCATGGAAGTATTTCGATGGGAATAGCGCCGCCACCTCGGTGAGATACCTTTCCATGAATGGGTAGAATTCAGGCTCCGTCGGGCAGAATTCATCCTTGCGGTTGCCGCCAAAACGCTCCTTTATGCCGTCACGTACTTCGCTGAGATGCGCCAGCTCTGGATGCCTGAGGAAGCGTTCCGCATGGCCCAGTGTTGCCACGCAGGGGACTATCTCCACGCCAAGTTTTGCCGCATAGTCCACAAGTTGGCACATCTGCTCTTCAGTGTGGCATTCGTTGTCTTTTGGATATGGGTATGAGGCGGTGCGTATCCTGTCCTCCAAATAAAGTAAAATGCCGTTGTAGCCTGCCTCCGCCATGATTTTGATGAATTTCTCGATGGTATCGATGGTTTCCATCTGCCTGGCAAGATCCAACTGTATCCACTTGATTGACATTGTCGTTTTCCCTTTGATTGACTTGTTTGTTCATTTGCTAAAAAATCAAGGTAATGTAATGTCAGCACTGCATTTTTCCAACCGATAATGCGAATGGCGCATGCTCCCACACAGGCTTCCTGTGGCGCGGTATTGCTCTGCGCGACCAAGGCCGCGTAGAGCAGTGTGTGTCACCTTAACAGCAACCTTGGTGCATCGTATGTGCAGTCTTCAACGGTGATGGCTGAATCCTCGTTGTAGATGGCGCTGTATTTTGCGGTCAGGTTGCAGTTCCGTATTTTCACATTAGAATTGGCATAGAATATATTTATGCAGTATTCGTAGTTACCTGCGATGTTCAGATTCTCAATTGCACTGTTGTATGAATTGGGCAAGAACATGAATCTCCCAAGGATAATAGGCAGATTTCCCTCTTCATCGGCTAGCCCCAGTATTTCAAGGGGTCTGCTTGTGTTGGCAATTTCGCCTTCCATGTCATAGGTGCCTGGTTCATAACAGATGATGCCTCCGCTTTTTAGATTCTTGTATGCTTTGTCGTATGTACTGAAGTAGTTGGCTCCTTTACCAGTGGTGTCAGTAGTGATGAACGCCACCTCAAATAGATTGTTAAGCCAATTCTGTGTCGCTGATATTTCCCTGTTTGACAGTTCTTCCTCGTAGATGGCTTGCTTTTCTTCACTTTCGAACAAGTGAAACACTCCATCGGCAAACTGGAAGTCATAGCATTCTGAATGATCCTCGTAGTTGTCAGGTGTGTATTCCAGGAAGCTTATCTTATAGACACCAGTACCTCTGTTTGCGTTGCACTGGAGTTTGAGTACTGGGGCATTGGCTTTCTCTTTGTCCAGGTCTGGATTGTTGGTCTTTGTGTTGACCACTTTCAGTACATCGTAGTCAAATGAGAGTGCCTCCGTGTCGAAGTCCTCGCTGTTGACGGCGTATGCGGGCTTGGCGCCCACAAGCAGTATCCTGGGCGATATGGTGATAGTTCCCGCCTGGACGGCAAGTTCCACATTGCTGTTGCTCATGTCCTCTGGTGAATACAATATTGGGAAGGTTCCTATTTCATTGCCATCGGTGTCAAAACTTAGGAAATTACCCGTGAGCAGATTCAGCGGCGATGCAATCTGGTTCGAACTGCAACTTACAAGTTCGTATTTGAAAGCAGGCCATTGATCGCCGTAGGTCATGGCGTAGTCCCCTGTCTTGATGGTGATGCGCACTTTGTTGACATTGAAGGCGATAGTCTGCGTTATCGATGCATTGACGTATGTGTCGCTGTTCCTGGACTGGCGTCTTTTGTACGCAAACTTGAGCAAGACGGTTTCTGTGCCTGCATTGCATACTTTATTTTCAGGCACGAGGCTGAATGTTCCTTCGACTTCGGTATTGTAATGTTCCCTGTATGCCTTGGCACGGATACCTATTCCTTGGAGTGAATCGTAGGCATAGAGTTCCCTGTCAAAGCCCTCGAATACAATGTATGGAATATCCGTATATACAGTGAATGTGCCAGGGATGTAGGTTAGGCTGTAGTTGCTTCCCAAAGTGAGCGAACCCTGTGAAATGGTGTTGGTTCCTATGAGGGCCAGGGAAGAACCAGAGCCAGAGAAGGCATCTCCTTCCAGCACTGTGCCTTCCACCACCCTGAATGTGAACTCTGGATTGGGGTCCAGATACGTGCCTTCCTGGTCATCGAACTGCACCGTCACTTTTCTGGG
>JAFSTJ010000079.1 GCA_017450525.1 Victivallales bacterium
CGTTGCGGCAGGGAGCATCATTCCGCCAGGCGTTCCTGGCGGCACTATGGACAGCCAATACTTCAACAAATACGTCTTCAGCGACTGGAAGTCCACCAGAAGCAGGCGCTCGATACAGGAGGCGCGGCAGCTGATGGCGGAGGCTGGCTATCCAGACGGCATTGGTGCGGATGGCAAGCGCCTGCAACTGAACTATGACAATTCATCAACTGGCGGCGCCAATTTCAAGTCAAAGTTCCAGTGGCTGAAGGGTAGGTTGCAAATGATTGGCATTGACTTGATTGACAATGGCAGCGACCTGAACCGCTTCCGTGACAAAATCGCCACGGGCAATTGGCAGTTCATGCGCAAGGGATGGGTGGCGGACTATCCAGACCCCGAGAACTTCCTTTTCTTGTTCTACAGCAAGAACGGGCATGTTGCCAGCAAGGGGCGTGGACCTAATTACACCAACTACAGCAATCCCGAATATGACAAGTTGTTTTTGAAGTTGGAATGCATGGAAAATTCGCCTGAACGGGAGGCGCTTATCCGCCAGGCAAATGAAATACTCATGCGCGATGCACCCTGCATCTGGGACAGTTATCCTGTAAGTTACACTCTTATCCAGCCCTGGCTGAAGAATTTCAAGCCAAATGAAGTGGGCAAGACCTTCATTAGATTCCGCCGCAAGGAACCACGCTCAAATTAGGAAATAGCCCCGTAGGGGCGGCGGAACATAGCCGTGGGTGGAGCGAGCGCCACAGGCGCGAGCGAAACCCACGGATATGTTCCGTCGCCGCTAACGCGGCTCCCTTTTAGACAGTTGCAAACTATAAGAAAAATCACAACAGTTGCAATGAAAACAAGTGGCAGTGAAATATCGTTCCCTGTCGGGGGAATAGGAGCGGGTTGTATCGGCCTAAGGGCAAATGGCGAGTTCATTGACTGGGAAATCTTCAATGCACCTGGCAAGGGAAAGCGCCTTGGTCTCAGCCATTTTTGCGTCAGGGCCCTTGACGGGGAAGGCAAGCCAATTGCGACAAAGGTACTGCACGGTGACGCATATCCTCCGTATTCAGGTGAATTGCTGGGTAAATTCGGGCATGGCGTTGACAAGGGGACGCTGGCAGGCCTGCCTCATTTCCGCGATGTTTCATTCGAGGGCAAGTTCCCGATGGCACACCTGGAATTCCGCGACGAGGCTTTTCCTGGTCCTGTCTTCCTTGATGCCTGGTCTGTATTCATACCAGGGGATTCGGAAATCTCGTCATTGCCTGTCGCATGCTATGAACTGACATTCACAAACAACACGGCGCGAAACCTGTCTTACTCGGGTGTGTTATGCCTTTGCAATCATTTCGGCCCGCCACACGCCTACAACCGCTTGGAAAACAATGGTTCCAGGACATACCTGAAACTTCTCTGCGATTTGCCTCAGGACGACCTGCAATATGGTGAATTAATCGCGGCCACTGATGCGGCCTCCAGCAGCGGGCAGGAATATCTCTACAGGGGAATCTGGAGCGATGAATGGGAGGTTTACTGGCACGATGTCTCAAAGTTCGGCAAACTGCCACCAAGAAGCTACCCTGGCATAAGCGAGGACAAGCCTTCCGACGGCGCACTTGAGGCTCAAATTTCACTTGCACCAGGTGAAACAAAAAGCATTCGCTTCCTGATTGCATGGTACTTCCCTAACAGAAAGAATGACTGGAGTAAATATTCGCCAGAAAAGGAGGCGGAACTGGCCTCAATGGGCGCACCGAACAAATGGCGCAACTACTACGCGACACGCTGGACTAGCGCACAGGAGGTTGCAGACACTGTACTGGACAAGTATGCCGATTTGCGCAAGCAGGTCAGCACCTTCACCGAAGCATTCTATTCATCCACCATACCAGAGCCTGCGCTGGAGAGAATTGGTGCGGATTTGTCGATACTTGTATCGCCCACTTGCCTGCGCTTGGAGGACGGCACGTTCTATGGATGGGAAGGCGTCCACGCAAACAGGGGAAGCTGCGAGGGCAGTTGCGCCCACGTGTGGAACTATGCCCAGGCGCTGCCATTGCTTTTCCCTGACCTGGAGCGCTCCATGCGTCTAGCGCACCTGAAATTCGGAATGGATGAAAATGACGGGCTCCACTTCCGCCTGAAACTGCCATTGGGCTTCCAGGCAGTTGCCAGCGATTATCGCCCCTGCGTGGACGGCGCATTCGGCGAAATCATGAAATGCTACCGTGAATGGAGAATCTCTGGAGACGATGCCTTCCTGCGAGAGGTCTATCCCATTTTGGAGCGTGTCATGGCATACACCTGGTCCGACAAGAACTATGACCGCTGGGACAGTGGCGCCAAGGGCATACTTACGGGACGCCAGCATCATACGCTTGATCTGGAACTGTTCGGCCCCAACGCCTGGCTCCAGTGCCATTATCTTGGCGCACTAAAGGCAATGGCTACAATGGCGGCGGCAATGGGAAAGACTGACGACGAGCGCAAATTCCTGGAGATGTTCAACAGAGGAAAGGCATACACAAAAGATGAACTTTTCAATGGCGAATACTTCATACAGAAAATCGACATCGGGGACGAGGCGCTCCTGCGCCAATACAATGGCAACCCCTTGTTGCAAGGCGAGGACAACGCATACGACCGATACTGGGATGGGGAACATGGCCAGATTAAATACCAAGTCGGCCAGGGCGTTGAAATCGACATGCCTCTTGCGCAGGCATACGCGGACCTTTACGGCATTGGCGAATTGCTGGACAAGGCACAACTGCGCTCCACGCTGAAGGCAATCCACAAGCACAATTTCCATAAATCCATGCGGGATGTAGCCAACACCTGGCGCATATTCTCCCTGAACGACGAGGCTGGAACCATGATATGCACCTGGCCTGAAGACGTTGAAAAGCCAGTTATACCGCTTTCCTACAACTGTGAGACAATGTCCGGCTTCGAATGGATGTTTGCGGTAAACCTGGTGCTGAATGACATGCTGGACGAGGCAGAAGAAGTGTCCCGTGCCATAAGCGAACGCTATGACGGCGTGAAGCGCAATCCCTGGAATGAAATTGAATGTGGCTCCAACTATGCCCGTTCAATGGCCAACTATGCTCTGCTTCAGGCTTATGCAGGCTTCCATTACGATATGGTGGAGGGCAGTTTCTCCTTCGAGCCAAAACTGACTGGGAGCTTCCGCACCTTCTGGTCAATTGGAGTGGCATGGGGCATCTGGGAAAGACTTGATAATGGCACTCGCTGCATTACAGTATTGCATGGAACTCTGAAACTGAACTGTCTGGATTCACATCAGGTATCCCTGGAATTGAATACTGGTGAACACTTTGAATACTAATTTTGGACATAACGAGGAGAATAAATGAAGAAGACATTATTTTTACTGCTGGCTGGCTCGCTGCTGGCAATGGGCTACTCGCTATCTGACAAAACATTGACGCGCTTCTGCAAAATGCCCGTACCGCCCACCATAGACGGCAAAATCGCCATCGGCGAGTGGGACTATGCCTCCACCACATTCGGCGGCATCTCCCCAAAGTCAGGCATGATGACGTATCGCGAAAGCAATTTCCGTATCGGCTACGACAAGGACTTCATTTACTTCGCCAGCACCAGCGAAATTCCATTGCCTCCTCAGCAACTTGACGACAATGACACGGTGGAACTAATCCTGCTGCCTCCTGGCGCGGAAAAGCCAGTGGCAATCAAGGTCGATAGCAAGGGTAAGGGAAACCTCCCCGAGGGAATCAAAATCGCAAACGACTTCTATGCGGATACGCTCACCAGCTATCTCCGCAAATGCTGGACTGTGGAGATGGCCATTCCCATTAAGGTATTCGGCATCGCAGCCATAGAGGATGGCAAGCCCTGGGGCCTCCAGATGAAGCGCAACTGGTCCAACATGCCAGAAACAGGTTGCTGGCATAGCGCGACAAAAAAGGATGAACTAGGCACATTCATTCCAGACAGCGCAGCGCCAGTAGTCAGTTTTGACGGGTTCGGCCATTCCGCCTACAGAGCCAGCTACAACTACACCTGGACCAACAGGATAGAGAACATTACTGACAAGCCAATTGAAATCAAATCCAGTTCGGAGGTCCATGCATTTGACAGCCCACCCACGCTGGACATGATAAACCTGGAACATGTCGGCGACGCCAGGCAAATCTCCATGGAGCCAAGGCAACTCATCCTAGAACCAGGCAAGACAGGCATTGTGGACTTGTACCTGATGGCTCAGTTCGTAGGCACACGACAGGTATATTCCCATTTCCAGGACAAGAAGACAGGCACGCTCTACTTCCGCCGCAGAATGTACTGGGATCTGGGCAAGGCCAGGCAGATCATCTACAAGGAGACCAAGGGACTTCCATACGTATGCGCGGCATTCTATCCCAGCTACGGCAACAAATTGAAGGTGGCGGGTGTATTCTCCAGCACGCTTCCCTGCATGAAGGCCGTGATCGAGGTCAAGGACGAGAAGGGAAAGGTACTGAAGAGCTACAGGCATTCAGACTTTGGCCGCCCGATAGCAGACTTCGAGGAAGAGACATATCTCCCCAATCTGCCTTTGGGCAAGTATTTTGTGACAATGACCGCCACAGATGAAAAAGGCAACGACTACGTTCAGACACGCACTTTCGAGGTAGCGAAATTCCCATGGCAGGGCAACACCATTGGCTGCGACCGCGTAATCATCCCACCGTTCAAGCCACTCAAGGTCAAGAAGGGCAGCAATGAGATACATGCGCTGATGACAGGATACCGCATTGGAGGCGAACTTTGGGACGAGATTTACGCCCAGGAATTCCTCTCCTCAAAGAGGGAGAACATCCTTGCGGCACCCGTGCGCTTCCTGCTGAATGGCAAGCCCTTCGGCAATGCAAAGTGCAAATTGGTTTCCAGTGAAAAGGACAAGGTGGTCTATGAGACCGAAGCATCCAACGATGAGGCGACCATGACCATAACCCAGGAATATGACTTTGACGGTTTCTGCAAGGCAAGCATCAAGCTGGTTCCCAAGGGCGTCCTGCGCGTCAATGACTTCAGGCTGGAAATGCCCCTGCGCGACGATGTGGTAAAGTACTATTCCGCATCTGGCCATTCAGGCTCAAGAAGCGGCGATGCGCCTGACTTGACAATTCCCGCTGGTGAAGGCGAACTTCAACTCAAAGGCGTTAATTTCCCCAAGGGAAGCCCAGCGTCGTATTTCTGGATGGGTGGCATATACAAGGGCTTCTGCATGATCAACGACCTGCAACGGCATTTCAGCCTGCAGGAGGACAAGGGCAACGTGACAGTCACCAGAAAGGGGAATGCCATCACATGCAACTACATAATCGTGAACAAGAGCACCTTCTGGCAGGAACCCGTTACATACACATTCGGCTTCGAACCCACGCCCGTCAAGCCACAGGCCGAAGGCATCCGCGTCATTGGCGACTATATGTACGACTACCCGCCGCCGAAAGGCGCCATCTGGGCATCCATGAGTGTCAGCGGTAGCCGCGTCAACAATATGATGTTCCCACCAGGACAACTCATCAATAACGATGATTCATATCTGGACTTCGTGTTTGCGCACAGAAGCAAGCCTGCTCCGGACAAGGAGCGCCTGGCTTTCGCAGAGCAGTTCATGGCAAAGCACAAGGACTGGCTGCGCAAGAACATGCCCACTGTGACTTTGGGTCCCCTTGTTAGAAGCTTGAGGGACAAGCGCCACCTCGGCGTGGACATGTTCATGATGTACAACGACCCAACACTGTATTCCTGCCGCTGGCCTGAAGCGGAAATGTACAAGGCGGAATGGCTCCCATGGGACTATCCCGCGGACGACGCTGTGAACGAATACACCTGCACCCACAACAAGTCTTACACGGACAAATTGCTCTGGTTCATGAAGAGCCAGGTTGCACGTGGCTTTGACGGCATGAACTTCGACTGCTTCCCGCTGGGCGGCGGTTTCAATACCACCGTATTGGGCGCGTTCAGAGCCACCACAGGCAAGGTGCCTAATCTGCACAATGGCAACATGCTCCAGATTGCCTCGCCTGGCATCAAGACCGCAAACAGCCTGTTCAGCTGGCGCGAACTCACCAGGCGCACCGCGATAATGCTGTACAAGGAAGGCAAGACATTCATGGGCTATCCATGGGTCGAACTCCACGACACGAACTGCCAATGCGTTCCAGTGACCGCATTCTGCAGCACAACCATCACCTGGGAGCGCAGCTCCAGGGGCAACGAATACCAGCGGCGTTTCCCAGAGGGCTTCGTAATGGCGGAGACCGCTGGCACGCAGTCTGGCACCATACCCCGCTGCATCGTCTCCACCCACAAGACAAAAACACTCACTGGCCATGACATAGCCGAGACGCTTGTCGCCCACTCCTTTGCGTATGGTCTGCTCAATCATACGGACCAGGGCGTCATCGCCAAGGATGTGAACTACAAGCTGTGGAGGGACTATGTGTTTGATTTCGGCTTTGGTCGCCCCGCAAACAAGACCATATTGTTCTACAGCCAGGAGAAGCAGCCAGTGACCTGCAGTCAGCCAGGCATCAAGACTACACAGGTCATACGACCAGACAAAAAGGCGCTGGTCCTCATCGGAAACCTTCTTGACAAGCCAGTCAAGGCGGCTTTTGATGTTACTGCACTCAAATACGGCAAATGCCGCTTCACCGACATACGTTCAGGAAATGAAATCGACAAGCCTGAACTAGACATTCCCAAATACAGCTACGGCATGCTTTTAATTGAAAAATTGTAATAGCTAAGGAAACTGCACCATGAAAAAAGACTTCACTTTGATTGAACTGCTTGTTGTAATTGCCATCATTGCAATTCTCGCGGCCATGCTGCTGCCCGCATTGAGCAAGGCGCGGGAAAAGGCACGCAGCATTTCCTGCACCAACAACCTCAAGACCATCGGTCTGGCGCAGGCATTGTACGCCAATGAAAACGACGACTGGATCTGCGCCGCAAACTACGCCCAGTCCACGGCTTACACTGGCGGCTGGAATGGCTGCTATTTCTCACCGCTCACAGTGCTGTCAGGCACGGACTGGTACGGAACAAAAAGCCAGTACTATACTGGATATGGCTGCGAATTTTATGGCACATCCGTGAACAAGGGCACATTCTACTGCCCAAGTTCAGACCAGGGAAAGGGCTGGTCATATTGCTTCAATGAGGTCATCATTGGCTGGCGTGCCATTAACAACGTCCGCAAGGCACACACACTCAACAATGTGACAAGCGCCTCCGATGTGATATATGCCGCAGACAATGCTCTGTACACCGCCTCCTGGGCAATGTACTGCTACGGCGAGGTGCTTTTCCGCCATGGCGGCGCTGATGCGGGACGCTCTGGCTCTGGACAAGGCTTTTATGGCTTGACAGACAAGAACGGCGCCGTTCCCTCTGGCAGGGCAAACTGCCAGTATATCGACGGCCATGTCGAACCAAGAAACTGGCAACATTTCTTCGGAATGGCAAGTCCAGGCTCCATAACTGTAAATGGCTCGAATTATAGCATAAACCGCCACGCCAGAATTACCCTCTGCGGCTATAACTGGGATGACGGCCTTACTTGGTAAATCCAACATAGAGACGAAGATATTTCAACGCAGAGACACAGAGATTTTTTGATATTGGCAGGCCACCTGGCGAGGCGCATCTACCTGCGGCTTTCGCCGCAGGCACCAATCCCTCCTCCCTGTATCTTTTCCCTGGCACGTATTGGCGTTTTTCCTTCCCCTCCTTGGCTGGTGCCCGCGGCGAAAGCCGCGGGTAGATGCGCCTCGCCAGGGGCCCGCCAATATCAATCGGCAAGGCATTACCATGGGATTACAGCCCATGACCCGCCTTGATATTCATTCTCTGCAAGCGGAAAGTTCCAGGCGGAAGACCGTATTTTTCCTTGAACTGGCGAATAAAGTAGCTGGTGTACCTGTAGCCGCAAGCCTCCGATATTTCATCAAGAGACAGTTCAAGTTCCAGCAACAGCATAGCCTTTGCCAGCCTCTTGTCCCTCACGAATTCCACAAATGTGCTTCCAGTCATCTTATGGCAGAGCGAACTCAGATAGCATTGGTTTATCTTGAATCTGGCAGCAATGCTTCTGCGGGAAAGCTCCTCCTTTAAATTGGCCTCGATGTAATTGGATATTTTCAGCCAGGACGCCTGGGATTTTCTGAGGTTTGTTGTTTTCTCGGCATTTTCAATGACATGCAATGCCATTTGAAACAGGGCACGGACAATGGTCGATGCGCAATCGGAATATTCTGGTTCGAACGCCAGACGGTTTAGCGTGTCCAGCATCATCCATGCGACAGAAGGCACGCCAGACAATTTATCACAGTATATGATGTCTGGAGGCATATTGTCACCACGGAATGTGTATGAGACAACGCGAAGCCCCTTCGGCTCGAAATTCAAGGCGAATGTGCGGCATTTGACGCTTGCGGAAGAAAGCCCGCTTGGCGCGTTCGGCACAGCGTATAACAATGCTCCCGCCTGGATTTCCTTGTTCTCCGCACACCCTTCCCTTCCCATTTGAATATAAGGCATACCTTCCTCGATATATACCAGACGGGGCGAAAGCATATTCTTTGCTGGAGAGGAAATAGGCAGCGAGAAGTACAGCCCCTTGAATTCCTCCTTGAGAATCGTATTCAATTTTTCAGAGAATATTTCCAGATTGGAAGCCATTGTAAAATGAAATACCAGATGCCCTTGAAACATTTGGAACACAATATATCATATTTTATTAAAATCCAACATTTGTATAACTAATACAACCTTCTTTCTATGGTTTTGCACAAAAAAATCATTATAATTATATACGAAATTAAAATTACTGTTTATCTTCAATCAAATGAAAAATGGGAGACTGGCACAATGAGACAATTATTATTCCACAGAAATTTCACCTTGATCGAATTGCTTGTCGTGATAGCCATAATCGCTATCCTCGCGGCGATGCTCCTGCCTGCATTGAGCAAGGCAAGGGATGCCGCGCGCACCACCAGCTGCGTCAGCAACATGAAACAACTTGGCGTGGGCTATGCAATATATCTTGACGACAGCGACGGCAACATGCTTACATACCGAATGCTGTCCAAGAACAATGGAAGCGCCGAAGGCGACTATGCAGGGAAATTCTGGTCATACACACTTGCTCCATACGTTTCTGAAAACGCTCTGGTGGCGACAGGATATTTCAACAAGAAAGGCGTATATGTCTGCCCCGCTTTCAGCGATAGGAAACCCTATTCTGGGTACGGTGAAAACACAGTCTGGGAGGCCAGCAGAACAGACTACGGCATTGCAAGATACGGCGCTGGCGGGATTCCAGGCTATACTGGCGTCGTGCGCAAGATAGAAGCCGTCAAAAAGCCTTCAGGCCTGCTTCTGTTCGGGGATTCATACAATTCCAATTTCAGCGGGCACGGCGGCAATGCGGACATCCTGCCCCACGCATACGTGGAGTTCAGGCACAATGGCAGCAGTGCCGCCAATTTCCTCATGGTTGACGGGCATGTCGAGAAGATGACATTGCTCCAACTCAAGTTTCCTGACCGCTCCACAAACGCAGCTGCCAACGCCCCATGGGGCAACAATTGATTACAATCATATTCCCTGCTTGCGCATGATGCAGCAATTCCATTGCACTTGATTTTTGATTTATGAGATTTTGCTTTTCTGAATGTCCAGGGACAAACAATATTGAGCGTGCCAGGAATGCAGCGGCGCGACTCAGGGCTCATCCTGGCAGTGAACTATTCATAGAGCCAGGTGTATATGATTTTGAGACAAGTCAATCAATGGATTTGCAACGGCGTGCAATGGCGGGTGAATTCTCCGTCATCCAGCTTTGGAAGCTGGGCAACAGCTGCGAAACTGCGCTGAATCTTACTGGCTGCCGCAATGTCAGGATTATTGCGAAAGGTGTGCTGTTCCGTTTTCACGGCCTTTGGGAGGGGCTAAGGATTGAGAACTGTGAAAACATATCCGTTGAAGGGCTTGAATTTAACATTGACCGCAAGCCATTCAGTGTTGCGCGCATTCTTGAGGAAAATGATGAAGGGGCGATTGCGGACATCCAGGATTCCCGCCTTCTTGCAGGCAACACCCCATTCAAACGGGCCATGGTCTGGAAGGATGGAAAATATACGGAAATTGACGTTCCCAGTTCAATTGAGTTGAAGGATGACGGCAAGCTGCTTCTCAGGGGCCTGCAACGCAAAGGGCTTGTCGGCTGCCAGTTGTACCTGTGGCACTTTTATGTCTATAGGCCTGGGATAGCCATATACGACAGCAGCGATGTCAATATTCATTCCGTCAGAATATACAGTTTCTGTGGCTACGGTATAAATGGTGAAGGCTCCAGGAATATATCGCTGGACGGCGTATGGGTTGTCCCAGAACCTGGTCTGAGGGTATCCACTCCTGTTGATGCAACGCATTTCGCCTCCTGCCAGGGCAGAATCACATACCGCAACTGCCATTTTGCGGGACATGGGGACGACGCCATCAATGTGCACGGCTATTTTCACCAGACGAAAATTATCTCAAGCAGGGAATGCATTGCCCAATACAGGGCAGGATTACGTGATTTTGCCCACAGTGGCAGAAAAGCCGTCTTCAATGTTGGTGAACATCTTATACTGACACGAAAAGACAACCTGGAAATACTAGGAGAATATACCCTTGTAAAATCCCAGGACATGCCAGAAAATGCACAGTTGCTGGAACTGGACGGGCCTCTTCCTGTTAGCGACAGCGAGTTGCTGCTGAACGCGAAGGAACGCTGCAGCGTGGAGCTTGAGATTAGTGGCTGCACATTTTCCGACCACAATGCCAGAAGTATTCTCGCAAAATGCCGCAGAGTTAAGATAATGAACAATATATTCCGCCATTCGGTAATGGCGGCAATCTACATCGCGCCGGAAAGTTTTTATGCTGAAGCATCTGTAACAGAAGAAATCCTTATAAAAGGGAATATATTTCTGGACTGCGGGACACGCCTTCCCGCCCTGCCCTACGATACAGCCTGCATTCTAGTGCAGGTAGATGCACCATCACTGCCCAGGCAGCGCCACGGCCGCCTCTGCATAGAGTACAACCTCTTTGAGCATACAGGGACAAAACATGCCGTAATGGTGCGTGACGTTGAAAATTTGAAGCTTTCGTGCAACCGCTTCAGCCCTGGACAAGAAAGCATACTGCTGGATTCAAGGCGCATCGGCATGATTGACTGCGATTGCGCATACATAGATAAAACCATTAACAACTAGCAAAAACATTATATGAATACCTTTCTACAGATTTGCAACAAGGCGCAGGCCGATGACCGCTATTATCCGCCTGTGCTAGGCAATGGCGACCTATCCCTAGCCGTTGACTATGAAGGCTCCCAGCGGCAGATTACGCGGCAGTTCATGACGCCAGCCATATTCAGGGCGGGCAAGCGCTATTTCGCGCCAGGATATCCATTAATCAACTTCGGTTATTTCATGCAGGATTTCGGTTCGTCTGACTTGATTGACTGGACCCAGACCCTTGACACAGAAAATGCCATAATGACCTGCAATTGCGTTTTCAGCGATGGTCTCAAGGCCACCAGTCGCATATTCTGCCATGCGGAAAGAGCAGTAATCGCCTTCAATGTATCCCTTTCAGAAACCAGGGAATACAAATTCCGCCACAGCATTCCATATCAGCGTCGCATGGCGCTCTCGCCAATTTCAGACCATTGCATTGCATACGACGCCGATTCAATGAACCATGACCGTGGAAGCATTTCATTGATAGCCCCTGAAGGAGCCCAGTCCTTTGCATGGCAGGATGGACTCTCCTTCAGCCTCAAAGGAAAAGATTTCACTTTCTTCCTGGTATTCGATGAAGAAGAAGGTGCTTATGATTATGAATCCCTGTATGCATCCCACCAGAGGAACTGGCATGCATTTTGGGACGAGGGCTATGTGCGCTTGCCCTCCGAGGCAATAGAGCGAATGTACCATACCGGGCTCTACCACCTCAAGATTTTTTCCACTAAATGGTCTATACCAATGGGGCTCTTCCCTTTGCACTGGGAAGGACGCTATTTCGGATATGACGAAATTTATTCATTTGACGCGCTGTTGAGCAGCGGCCACCTCAGCCTGGCGAAAAAGATACCGGAATTCCGCCATTCGCTTCTTGGAAGCGAGCTGCAACGCCACAAGGCCACCTGTGAAAAACGCGGGGTGGCAATGTCCTTCCCCGTTGAGACAATGGAGAATGGGCAGGAAGGCACACCACCTGGATTCTGGTGCGAACACATTTTCCAGACGGCGCATATCGGAATATGCGCAGGATGGTATGCAAAGTATTCAGGGGACAAGGCATTCCTGAGCGAGAAAGGCTATCCACTTATGCGCAGCTGCGCGGAATATTTCCGTCTAGGCCATATATACCGCACGGAAGACCACAAGACAATAATCGGCAAATGCACTGATCTTGAAAGACTGGGGGCATTTGTGGAAAACGGCTTTGTAACTACCTGTTCAGTGATCTGCCTGTTCCGTCTAGTTTCAGAATATGCGAAACAGCTTGACCTGGACCAGCAACTGGCGGCCGAGTGGAAACGCCTGGCAGATGAGCTTAAAGAGAGCCTTCCAAAGGACAATGAGAAGTATCTTCCGCGAATTGGCTATGCACAGCGTTCGATTGCCGTATATACAGGGCTTTATCCGTATGGTGTCACCAGCGACGATGACCCGCTTCAAATCGCGGCAATCCAGGATGCTGATGCGCATTGGGAGGACTTTGCGCTACAATATACAACTGGCGGCAAGGTCATGTCCAGCTGGTACAAGGGAATGATAAGCCTGGCCTACGCCCATTGCGGGCGTCTTGACGACGCAGCCGAACTGCTTGAATCGGGCGCGCATTCCGTCGGCTGTTTCCACGAGTGCTTTGAGATATACGACTGGCGCTACCGTCCCTGGTTTTCCACGGCGGCAGGCGCTCTTGTCCGCGCGGTAAATGCAATGTTTGTGCAAAATAATGCCCTTGTGCCTGGCATTCTCAAGGTCTGGCCGAATTTTGAAATCAAACTGCAAATCGAAAATGGCAGGATGCTCTATGCCAAAGCCGTTTCAGGGACATTGCAGCAACAAATCATAGAACCATAGGAGCTTGAAAAAGATGAAGCGGCTGTCTTGTATTTTTCTATGCCTTGCGCTGTTTGCCCTTGTTTCAATCGGTGGGGAGGCATATTCCGCGGCCTTCACATCGGAGGGCACGATATTCTTCCTGGTGCATCCAGGAGGTCCTTTGAAACTGGAAATCACCTTGACACGCGGTACGCCTGACTATCGGGGCAATCCAATATTGAAGACCAGCCCCAATGCGCTGTTCAGCATCTTCAATCAGGATGAAAAACTGCTTGCAATGGAATATTGGCGCCCCGCGCCTGGCGAAAAGGAGAAAAAATACACTTTCGAATATCCTGAGGCAACGAAAGGAATATGGCAGATAAGAAATGCCTTTGCCCAGAACTGCAATCTTTCAATACGGCTTAAGACCACGCCTGAATTGAAATACGGAGTGCTTTTCCCAAGATGCAGAATACTTTCCCAGGACGCACATACAATACGCAATTCTTTCTTCATTGTGCCACCGCCAACCACACCGCTGAATCTCAAGCAGCCCACTCCAAATGACCCACAGAAGACAGAGCAAAGGCTTCATATTGCAGTACGTGGACGGCAGACGGAGTGCCGCACGTCAACAGGCGAGAAAATCACCGACTGCGACATATATGAAATCGCGGGAGCCATGCCTGACCTGCCATGCAACGCCATGATTGAACTGCCCTTCGGCGCACAAGAACGCCAGCATTATACAGGCATGCCCTCCGCCCGCATACGCGATGGGAAAAAGCAGACTTTGCTCACACTTCAGGCAGACAGCAGCGCGGTCCTGACACTGAAGGAACAAGAGGTATATCAGCTGCTGGTGGACAATGCCAAGGAAGGCTATCTGGCCATTGACGGCTTCCCTGTCATTTTCTGCCCCGACGCGGAAACTGCCAAGGCAATCGGCGGCAGCATGGTCAAGGCAAATGACGGAAGGCACTTCCATCACCTTTTCCAGGTGAAAATGCACGAATGGATAAAATCGCTTTCCAAAGAGGAGCTGGAAATACAGCCCGTGCCACTGGAGAAATTCAAGAAGGAATGGCTCAAGGACTCAAGAAGCAGGGATCTGCTGCAGCTTTTCGCATACGCGCCCCATCTTTTCAAGGCAATGGACACCAATCCAGGCAGCCTTACATTCGGTACCTCACCGCTGAATCTAGGAGACATGACGCTGCTTTACACGCTGGACAAGCCATACAACCCATATTATGGAAACAAGGCTCTTATGAAGCGTGTTTTCCTATATTATTTCAGAAAATGGCTGTGCCTGTCCGAATCAGGCGCATTCCACGATGACCCCTCCCACCCCGCATACTGCGGCGGAATGGAGTGGAGCGGCTGGGAAGGAATGGTTTTCTGCGCAGACTATATGACACTTGCAATGATGGCACCCATTGCAGACAAGGAACTGCTCGCCCTTTGGGAAGAGGCCTTGCGCCTGCCCGCCCATAGATTCTGGTCCCAAAGGCTCAATTGCGAAAACCAGTCGCTGCACTGGCCCCTTAAATTGTATGCGCTCAACATGGCCTCTGGAAATCCTCTTTACAAGAAAATGGCACAGGACTATCTGGCTGACATCGCCAATCCCGCCCTGTCCCGCAGCATGAAGACTGGATATCTGCTTGAGGCGTATGGTTTGGACGGCACATACATCGGCATATCCGCCTCGCTGCTGGCATTTGCCGCCCGCTTTTCAGGCGATGATGCCGCCCTGCCTGTGCTTAGGCGCATGTACGAGCTGCTGTGCCACACCGTCGTGCGTGAACCAGACGGGAGCATGGCGGCCGCCAATGGCTTCGGACACCGTACCCTTGGCAGCTGGCTTTCTCCCCAGTACGGCGCGGGCGTCAGCCTCGTCGATGACCGCCTGGAGGCGGCCGCAGTCATGTCCAGGCGCAAAGCGGCGGTGCCCCTTACTGAGGCGGAATTAGACAGGTACGCAAAAGTGCAGGTGCCCGACAACATTGAGGAATGGTGCAAGGTTGCAGGCAAGAATCTCACCCACTATGCAATGTGCACCTGGCCTCCCATTTGGTTCAATTCAATACTGCCAATGGGGGACAAAATACAGAACGCACGCCTTCCCGTGGAAAAAGCAAGCGACTTCGAGAAAAATTTCAACGATGAATTCTACGCCCGCAGGAAGCCAGGCTACTACGCGTTCATCTACACGGGGAACTACAGCTGGCGCTGGCATTATCTGGAGACATTGACTGCGCCATTGACGACAAGCACCAAGATTACGAATGGCGAAGTATTTTCAAGCGGTTCTTCAGAGCCATGGCTGCCGATGCAAGGTCTGAACATCTTCTGGACGCCGTCATTCGGCATCTTTGCAAGTGCGCACAACTGGTCAATATACAGCCAAAATCTGCTTCGCGTAGAAAGAGAAGGCAAGCTCGTTGACTTTCCCGCCTGCAACAGTGCAATACAGCACATTGACAAGGACAATGTCACGCTTGAACACAAGTCCCGTTTTCTTAATCTGAACCTGAAAAGGCAAATGGAAATGCGCGAAGGTGGCATACGCGTCTGTTTGAGCGTAGGCAAGGCCACTGAAATTAAGCCTGTAACGCTGATTGAGCAGATACCATTTCAGGTCAAGGAGGACATGACATTCTCTGCCTGCAAAGATGTGCAGCAATTGAAACTGCCTGCAGAAGGAGTGACTTTGCTCAAGATAAGCCGAGACAACGGCAGCGCTATAATCCTGCGCTTCAGCAAGCCAGTGTCAGTTCGCCTTGGCTACACATCACGTGCAACGTTCAATGACGCCAAACTGCGCATACGCGCCTTGGAAATTGCCTTTTCCAAGGATTTTGCTGGAAATGGCGCAGAGGACTTCTCATACGAAATGACTGGAGTAAGATGAAATGACCTTAAATAATCTAAGGTGCGCCGTAATAGGCCTGGGAAGAATTGGATGGAATTTCCACATTCCCCAGCTTATGAAATATGAGGGATTTACATTGTCCGCCATTGTAGATCCAAATGAATCGCGACTTCAGGACGCAAGGGAGAAACTGGGAATATCAGCGTTGTTCAAGAATTGCAGTGAAATTGCGGATGGCAGCATTGATTTGGCGGTCATAAGCTCACCCACGCCATTCCACTGTGAACAGGCGCTTTATTTTCTCCGCCATGGGGTGGATGTCTTTTGCGACAAGCCAATGGCAATGTCGTATGCGGAGGCAAAGACAATGGCACGTACGGCTGCTGAACTTGGGCGCAAGCTTATGGTGTATCAGCCGCACCGTCTCAGCACGACGGCTTTGACGGCAAAGTCAATCCTTGCCTCCGGAAAACTGGGCAGAATATTCAAGATAAGTCGTTCAGCGGACGGCTTCACAAGACGCAACGACTGGCAGGCACTTTCCAGATTCGGCGGTGGAATGCTGTTCAACTATGGAGCGCATTTCATAGACCAGCTGTTCTATCTTGGAAATGACAGCTGCGGGAGGGCAAAATGTGAACTGCGCAAGGTGCTGTCACTAGGCGATGCGGAGGATGTGGTATCTGCGCTGATAACAGGCAAAAGCGGTATTCTGTATGAACTTTCCATCAACCAGGCGAACGCCTTTACACAGCCTGACCTGGCAATATTCGGAAATATGGGAAGCGCCATGGAAATGCCTGACGGAAACTGGAAATTGCGCTACTGCACAAGCATGCCAGCCCTCACCCTTGAATCGGGCTTGGCCGCAAAAGACAGGAAATATCCCAGTGAAGAACTGCCTTGGCAGGAGGAAATAGTCAAGGCAATACCAGAACACTATGGAGATTTCTACATAAAGGTCCGTGAATACTTTGCGGAGGGACGGGAGCCCTTCATACCCATTGAAGAGACACTTGAAGTAATGCGAACCATTGAACTGTGCCAAGAAAGCGCCAGGGGAAATTAAGCCATGAGAAATCTGCTTGCCATTTTGCTTGTTCTTGCAATGTTTCATAGCCTAGCCGCCGATTTCGGTGTCCAGGCATGGAAGCTCCAGGCGGCCGTGTTCTTTCTAGAACACCCTGGAGGCGACTTGCATTTCCAATGCAAGCTTGCTCATCCAAAGGAAAATTACACGGAAAAAACAGGCAGCGGCACCACACCAGCCGCACTGCTGACCTTGTACACGCCTGATGAACATGTTTACAAGGACTTCTACTGGCGGGACTCCAAAGGCGAACTTGCCACCTCATTCAGCTGCATTGTGCCTGATGCAAAACCTGGCATCTGGCAGATACGCGTCGCAAATGATGAACGTTCCAAATGCTCGTTCAAATTCGACACAATGCCTGGAAAAATCGAAGGCATAATGCCGGCGCGCTGCTGGCTATGGCACCAGACTGGAGCAATGCTGGACGGCACTTTTGTCATGGTTCCACCCAATGCGACGCAGGATTTGAAGGTCAATGCATACAACTGCCAAATAGAATTCCTGGAACTGGACGGCCGTACTGTAGCAAAGGTGGACAAGGGAAGCCAATTGCTCAAATTGACACCAGGCAAAATCTACAAATACCGCAATTCCACAAAACAGCCGTCTTGGAACTGGTCAGGTTATCTGGGCTACCCTGTCATATTCTGCTCTTCCCAGCAATTCGCCGAGAAACTCAATGCCAGCCTGATTGAAATTGACGACATGCATTTCGTACCATTGGGGGTTCAAAAGCGCATTCTGGAGTGGAAGAAATCACTGCGCAAAGAGGATTTGCAGGTTCCGGAATTCAAGCTGGAGCCGCTGAAGGAAAAATTCCTTGCAGACAAAGAGAGTCGCTGCCTGCTGGAACCCACTGGTCTTCTTTCAAGCGCCTCGTTTCTGCTCTCGCAACAGGACATTGAACCCAGCTCCACTAAATTCGGCCATTCACCCCAGGACATAAGCGGACTTGCGTTCTTATACGCATTGGACAGGCCCTACAATCCATATTTCAAATGCAAGGGCCTCCTCAACAGAGTTTCACTGTACTGGCTCAACACAATGGCACAACAGCGACCCCTTAGGGAAAATGGCACCATTTTCGAAACATCGTCCAACTATGCAGGGGCAGATGGAATGCTGCACGTCAACGCCTACACGGCATTCGCGCAACTTGCGCCTGCCATGCCCGAGGATGTCAAGACAATGTGGAGCGAGGCACTGGGCTATCCGCTCAGGCGCTTCTTCAGCGACAGGGTGTCCTGTGAAAACCAGTCTGCACACTGGCCAGCAAAGTTGTTCCTGTACGGGCAGGCCACCAATCTCCAAATATTCAAAGATATGGCGGAGGACTTTGTAGAGAACCTGGCGGACACCGCAAGGGACCGCTTCATACGCACTGGCTATCTCCAGGAATCGTATGGGCCTGATGCCTCGTACATGGGCATTTCCACCTGCCTTCTGGCATATTACGCCCTGCTCTCCAATAGCAGGAAAGCATTGTCGCTGCTGGACAGGATATTCAATTTCATGAACCACACTGTTGCTCCAGAACCTGGTTCAACGCTGTTCTACGGTGCAAGCGGTTTTTCCCACAGGACGCCTGCGCCATGGAATCTCAGGCAATACGGCGGGGGAACCAGGTTGCTTGCAGACAAACTAGACAGCGCCGCCTGCCTTCACAGGCATATTCCTGAAAAATCCCCATGGAACGCAAAAGAAGTTGAGCGCCTGCTGTTCTGGATTTCCCGCAACAAACTCAAATACTACGCGCAGATGTCTTCAATGGCGGTGGAGTACGCCTATTCGCCATACGCGCAGCTCTGGTATTCCCTTCCGTATGTCCAGCCTAGGCAAAACGCCAAATTACCGGCGGAATTCTCCGAAGGCTTCATCCACAATTTCAACAACGAGTTCATTTTCCTGCGCAAAGCCTCCTATTATACGGGAATCTACGCAGGCTCGACAGCCACGCCCAATGTGCCTTGGAACAAAAATGCAATATATGCATCCGGCGCCTGGAAGGAGGAAAATGGAATAAGGAATTACACTGGCTCAAGCTGTGCCCAGCCAGTTCAGGGAGCGCAGATATTCTGGACGCCAGAATACGGAACCGCACTTATTTCAATGAACTGGAGCCTTTTCACTCAATGGAACTGCTATATTAAAGGCAGCGATGAGTATGTGTTTCCCGACTACTTCACTGCCTCAAGTAAATTTGACGAGGCAAGCGGCATGTTGGAAATCAGGCACAAATTCCGCAATTCCAAGGCAAGCGTTGAACGTAGATTCACATTTGAGGATGATTCATTGACCATCGATATAAGGGTACAGGACAAACCAGAGAATATGAAATTGCTTGAACAGCTGCCATACATCAGCAAAGAAGGCATCAAGCTGGAATTTTGCTCGAATGGTAATTGGAAAACCGAAGCAGGGGACGCAGTCTCAGCCATACGCTGGAGCAATGGCTCTGGCGCTGGTATTCTGCTCACTTTCTCAAGCCCGGTGAATGTCCACCGTGCGCCTTCCCAGTTTAAATACCAGTATATGACCGTCGCAAGTCTTGAAGCTGAAGCAGACGCAACGGAAATATCATATACGCTATCTCCCATAAATGCAAAATAACTCTCCTATTGGCAAATGACAGCACTTACAGAAAATTTGCGCATTGAGTTCAAGGATGCATACGCCTTCCAGAATAATGGAAAACTGACAATTGGCAATGCTCTTTTCAGGCGCATTACGGACATTTCACAGGGCTATCCTCGGACAATTTCCCTGACATTCAACGGACGGGAACTGGCAAACTCCGAAAAACGCAATTCAGATTGCTGCTTCATGGGGCTGACAAGACCTGAAAGGGAATGGGCACAATACGAAATGCTCGGCATAAAGGCAGAAATTGTGGAAGAGAATATTCTTGACAGCCCGCATATTCTGGTCAATATGAGCTATCGCGACCTCTGGTCAGGCGCCTCCTATAGCAGGTTGTTCTATATTTATCCAGGAATGCCTTTTCACGCAGTGCGTTGCGGCGTCACCTCTCCTATACTGCCAGTGCTGTACTGGAACTACCGCAAGACAAATTCAATTGGCAATGCAAGACGAAACGACACTGCCAGCAATGAAAGCAGAATAGACAGCATTCTTCCAGCCAAGGGAATCAAGCCACGCTTCTCCATGCAGTTCTTCGGAAGGACTGACTACACAAATGACTCGGTCAGAAAGCGCAGCATTCCTGCCAATGGACAATGCACAGGAAATATACTCTTTTGCGACAATGGCGAAAACCAGGGTTTCTGCTGGCTACAGGAAGCACCCCCCAGCGATGAAAGGCGTGATATGGAGCCTTATGACTTCATACTGCGCCAAGATGAGCTTTCTTCATGCTGCTGGGGCATCTCCCCTGCGGAATTCCAGCGTGACACCTGCTACGAGAGCTACAGGAACGCGGTCATATTCTATGACTCGGAGCTGGAGCGCTGCCTCAACATCAAAGAATATATTCGAACACGCTTCCCTATTCAGGAGGACAAACTGATTTCCATTGTCAATCCCTGGGGCTGTGGACGCTTTCCCGAATATGTCAACCCGCAATTCCTCATTGAGGAAATCAAGGCGGCGGCCGATTGCGGAGCAGATTGCTACCAGATAGACGATTCGTGGCAAAAGGGAAACAGTCTCGCGGATATTCTTAATGGCAGGCACACTGGACTTGATTTCTGGGACATTTCAAAGACAAGGCTCAACGGCACTTTGAAACCCCAGGTCGCAGCAGCAAAAAACGCAGGTATTCAACTGGCACTATGGCTTGCGCCTAGCACAAACATACAATTCGACGACTGGAACGAATTTGCCGACATTATTCTGGATTTTTACCATAAGTACGGCTTCCATTTCTTCAAACTGGACGGCATCATCATGCGCAGCTACCAGGCGGAGAAAAATCTGGAAAAACTTATGCGAAAACTGAGACTGGCCTCCAATGGAGAAATATTTTGCAACCTTGACGTGACAAATGGACAACGCGGAGGTTTTCTCCTTTTCCAGGAATACGGTAATATCTTCCTCGAAAATCGCTATCTTCTCTGGTTCAAAGGCATTTGCAGCTACCATCCAGAAAAGTCTTTGCGGACACTATGGCAACTGTCCCATTATCTGCGTACCGAAAGGCTGCAAATGGAGCTCCCAGCCCCAGAGGACTTGGATAAAGCCTTCTATGAACCAAACAAGCTGCCTACGGACTATCCACTGGAATACTGGGCGGCAATCACACTTTTCGCAAGTCCCTTGATTTGGACGGCTCCCTCTAAAATAAAGCCTGAAACCAGGGCTGTTCTCCGTAAATTCATGGAACTTCACCATAGCATTAAAAGCAGTCTTCTGAACGGCAATGTATATCCTGTCGGGCAGATGCCCTCTGGAAAATCCATGTGCGGATTCTATGCTGACAGCGGCTATCTGCTTGTTTTTAGGGAGAAAGACTGCGTCAAGTCGGAAATGCGCCTCAACGGCATCATTCCCGACTGCAATTGGCGAGATTTCCAATTGCTTGCAGGAGCAGGCAAAGTGCGTTTCAACACCCATTCATTCACGGCGGACATCACCAATGCGCCAGGTTTCGCCTTGTTTAGGCTTGTAAAATAATTATTTCAAAGATATCCCATAACGCAATTGATATTCCTGCAGGAAATTAGCAGGGACAAAATCTGACAATATCACTTTTCTGGTATGCCATTATGGAGGACATAGCTTTCTGATAAATCCCTTGTAGGGCGTGTATTTCTACAATTTCGGAAAAGTTATGGGATATCTGCGTAATTATTTGCTTTAGGGGCTTGACACGCCCCTTTTTTTTGTTAAAATTCATTCAACGTTGAATTAAACCGTTTTTCTGGAGAAATAGAGAGAATGGCAATGGGAAGAAATGGAGTGACATTGAAGGACATAGCGCAACGCTGCGGAGTGACGCCCACAGTGGTTTCCGCCATATTGAACCACCGCAACGGGCGCATAAGCTGTTCGCCAGCTAAGCGCGAGGAGATAACAAGGGTCGCCCGCGAGATGAACTACAGGGTGAATCTGCTGGCGCGTTCAATCAGGCAGCGCCATGTGCCCATTGTCGGCATGCTTATACATATTGAGATAAAGGACGACTTTGCCCTGAATCTCCATATCAACTCCTATCTGACGGATATGACATACGTGTTCAACAGGCATAATCTTGAAGTGCTGTACATTCCATATTCGTCCGAGGCGGAGCAGTTGTCCCGCTGCCATAAACTGGTGGAGAATGGTCTTGTTGGCGGGCTTATCATGGATATCATACCAGACAGCCATGGGGATATATGCAGTTACTTGAAGGAGGCTGGCATTCCATATTACATCCTGGGCTGGCCAAGGCAGGACGGGCTTGTATGCGCATATTCGACGATGCCGAAACTGGACGGCATCATACAGCGGAAATGCAAGAGTGAAAAACTTGAACGCTGTGTTCAGGTCATAGGCCAGAAAGGCATTTTCCAATGCAGGGAATACCCATTTGCAGATGGCTACATGTGGCATACGGCGCCACATTCCCTGGAATATGAGCAGTCCTTGTCAAAGGACACATTTTATGCCTTTTTCGGAATGCGCCCCTTCATTGACGCGGTGGCTCTTGGCTTCAATCCACGGCATTACATGGTTCTGGAAGACAGCAGGCTGCTGACCTGCATGCCTTGGGAAATAGAAGTGCTTGTTGTCTCAAGAACCCGCGAAACATCGACAAAGTTCTGCCTGGCGGCGGAGGCTCTCTCAAAATGGGTGAACGAAGGCATTCCCCCGGAACAGCAGACCATCCATGTGGATGACAATGACATAGATTATGAATTCAAGACTGCCAATGGCAAAGGGGCTTGCGACAAATGATTGACTTGACTGGACATCCATTCTTCCAGACCTGGAAAGACCCGGGGACAGGCGCCTTGTCCTGGGTTCTTGTCAAACGCGCGGCGCCAATACAGTTTCCGTTCTACTTCACCAACCCCTGCATCACCCGCAACGGAAAATACATGTTTTTCTATGCGGCATTTCCGCCGACAAAGGGGCTTTTCCTGGGCAGGGTCGCATTGGATCCCCGCAATCCAGAAATCACATGGTATCCCCAGGCGATGTTCACAGAGGCATCGCCGATGATTGCACCTGACGATTCAGGCGTGTATTTCATGTCCAGGGAGGAACTTTGCTTCATGGACATGGAAGGACTGGTGCGCATTGTGGGGACCGTGCCAGCCGAATACATCGCCAACCGCTATTTCTACCGTGGCTCAACACATCTTTCCATGTCATGCGACGGCAAATGGTTCTTCCTTGATGGCGAGGTGGGCAACGTGTGCTTCGCCGCTTTGATGTCCACTGACACAGGTGAATTCAAACTGCTGCATGAATTCTCATTCTGCTGTGACCACGGCATGTTCTCTCCTGTGAACCCAACGCAGATTCTTCTTCCCAGGGACTGGAGGCGTGACCGAATCACTGGCAGATACGAATATATGGAGCAGAGGCTTTGGGTCATGGACATAGACCAGACCTACTACAGAAACCTGCGCCCAGATGTCTGGGAAGGACACAATGGCACTGACACCGCGCACGAGTGGTGGAGCAATGACGGGCTTGTATGCTATGTGGACTATATGCAGGGCGTATTCGAATGCAATCCCGACACGCTGGAGACAACGCACGTCTGGAAACGCCCTGTCTGCCATGCGCATTGCAACCAGGACAGAAGCATCTTCTGCGCGGACCAGACGCCATACGCCTGGAATGCCAGGCCGCTGGAAATACTGCTGTACGACAGGCGCAATGACATTGAGAAGCGGATAGTCTCCGCCATGCCCAAGCCATGCCGTCCCAGGTCGCCATACCATCTTGACCCGCATCCGCATTTCTCGCCCGACGGCTCTGTCGTGGTTTACATGACTACCGTGCTAGGCGGGATTGACGTGGCCGTTTCACCAATAAGTCAATTTTTATAACAAGCATAGTCAAGGCGAAAAACAAATTACATTGGAGAAAGAGAAAATGAAAACAAGAATGAAGTTCACTCTCATTGAATTGCTGGTCGTGATCGCGATTATTGCCGTGCTTGCCGCAATGCTTCTGCCTGCCTTGAGCAAGGCAAGGGCCAAGGCCAGAAGCGTCAGTTGCCTAAGCAACTTGAAACAGATTGGCCTGGCATATCTGGAGTATGTGCATGACAGCGATGACTGCCTGCTCCCATGGAAAAACGATGAAACCGCCACTGCGACTACGTGGGTTTCACTGGTAAGGCCATATCTTGGACTTTCAAATGCAGCTTCCGCAAACGGCACTACCGCATCGCCCCTTTTCTGCCCCGATTCAGAGACATACCCCAATGAGACATGGGGGCCTTATTGCAAGGACCAGGGGCATTTCGTCACTTATGGCCTGAATCTATTGCTGGTGCCTGGCGACGGCAACATAAAAAAGACGCCGCATGTCTCAAGAATCAAGTTTCCGACACAGACATCCCCGATTATGGATTCACGCAACAAGAACAGGACATACCTCAGCGATACTGGCGAAGAATATCTGAACATAATGCGCCATCCGCGCAACAGGATCAACGCCCTGCTCGTCGATGGCCACGTTGAGGATTTTGATCTTAGCTACATGCGCGCCACACGTGACAGTTATGGCACGGACCGCACTGGAAACATTTTCTTCCGCGGACACAAATCTCCAGGCGCGTCCTTCTGGACCAATGCCAATCTTGGCTACTGAGGAGGGATATTAAAAAATGGCTAGACATGCTTTTGCCGTAGTGCTGGTGGCTTTGCTTGGCCTGCTTGCCGCTGACGACACACTTCTGTTCCATTTGAATTTCGACTCGTACTTCACTGTGGCCGATGTCGCCGGCGGAAAGGCTGAATCCGTGAATTTCGAGAGGGACCTGCAATTGAGAATGTGCCCTGGAATAGACGGCAAGGGCAATGCCCTCAAGCTGAATGGCAGGGAATTCTGCGCATACAAGATGAAGGGCAACTTCGATACCCGCAGGGGGACGGTGAATCTGTGGTGCAGTCCCCAGAACTGGTCATTGGCTGAAAAGACGCAGAACGTGTTCTTCGAAGCCAAGCAGGCGGATTTCAGGCTGCTCCTGTACAAATTCGTCAACACGCCCTATGTATGCGTTTATTTCCAGACCCGCAACTTCGAGGTGGTGAATGCAAAAATCAACACTGCAGATTGGGGTAACGGCCAATGGCACATGCTTACGGCGACCTGGGACAGTGAGCGCCTTCGTGTCTATGTGGATGGCAAGATGCCGCCAGCCCACAGGCCAGGCAACATGCAGCCAGCCATTCCAGAGAAGGTGTTCAATACTGAAAAGACGCTTCCGGATGTATCGGAGCATGGTGTAATCGGGCTGGGCAATCTGTTCCTGGGGTTCAGAGATTGCAAGGAGACCGAGGAGACCTCCTTCAATGAACTTTCCATATACAAGCGTGTGCTTTCTCCAGCGGAGATTGAGAATCTCTATGAAAAGATACGTCCTCCACGCAGTGATGCCCGCAGGCCAGTGGTTCTTACCGTGCCCAAATGCAAGTCGGTTCCAATTCTGGACGGCAACGTAACCGACGATGAATGGAAGGACGCGGCCCATATCCCGCTGAAGGTGGTGTACAAGGGAGCAAACCATACATTGCAGTCAAGTACAAAGGTCCGTCTCAAGACAGTGGGAGAAAGTCTTTACATCGGCTTTACGACGGACCAGCCATTGACAAAAAGGCAATTCACCAGGCTTGACGAGAAGGTTTACAATGACGATTCCCTAGAGATGTTCTTTCAGGATGACGGGAAGCATGAATATTGGTTCAATATAAACGCCAACGGCGCCATTCTTGATGCCATGGATGGCAAGGTGGAATGGAACAGCGGGGCCAGGGCGGCTGGCAGGCCGCTTGAAAAGGGCTGGAGCGCGGAAGTGGCAATTCCCCTTGCATCAATAGGCAGCCCTGTTCCAGGAAGGCAATATCGCGCGAATGTGCATGCGCTCAATTTCAGCAATGCGCCGAATTATTATTTGAGCTGGACTGGCTCGCCTGAAGCTCGCGCCAGTACAGGAAGCAGTTCGCTGGTGTTCGCGGAAAACGGGGAATGCGTTTCATTGGAAAAACTCGGTGACATCTATGGCGGCAATCTGGCGGCGCGCATAAAGGCCGCAGTGCCAGTTTCGGTGAAGGTCAACGGCGAGAATGTGGCGTCTCTGGATGGACTTTATTTGAGAAGGCTTAATGCGGGAAAGCACCAGCTGGAAATATCCGCTGGCGAAAAATTCTACTATCCTTTGGAATTTATAGTGGACGAGCCTCTGGCTCTTTCAACAAAGGCATATCCTTCAAGGGAAAAGCTAGTGGTGAGGGCCAACCTCAGCAGCGCTGGCGGCGATTTTCTGGACGGACTTGGCTCCAGCACTGGTGAAGTATGGCTGGAGCAGAATGGAAAGGTCTTTGCGAAGGCTGATTTCAAGCCTGGAATCGTCACCGACGTGGAATTGCCCCTGAAGCCAGCCTATCCTTCAGGTGAATACCAGATAAAGGCAATGGTAAAAGGAAAGAAAATCCTGAATGCCGGCATGAACTTCAGGATTCCCGACCAGGCCCCATACAAGGCAAAAGTCGCACTCGACCACACAGTTCCCGAACCCTGGGTTGAAATCCAGGAGCGGAACGCAGGGGCTTTTGAGATTCTTGACCGCAGGTATGAATTCAACGAAAGCCCATTCCCGAAGTCAATGGTATCGAGAGGAAGGAATGTTTTGGCCTCGCAGCCTGTCCTGCATATTGACGGGCGTCCTGCCAAATGGGGAAAAATCAATGTTGTCCAGCGCAATGACGATGTGGTTTTATTCTCTGGCGAGGGAAATTGTCGTGGAATCAGAATACCGTGGAAAGGCGAGCTTTGGTTTGATGGAATGTGGAAAATCGACTTCACATTGCAGCCAGGAGAGGCATGCAAAATCGGTAACATGCGTATTGAATGGAGAATGCCTGAAGAATCCGCGAAATGTTTCATCTCCAATTGGAAAAGCGGGTATGTGACAGTGCCGTGGGAAAACCACCAGATAAAAGCTGACTTGACGGTAAAGGATTCCTGCTGGCTTACTGGAATTGAAACAGGTCTGGCGTGGATGCCGCTTTCCTCAGCCAACTGGGTGGCAGGCAAGTCCAAGGCAACAGTCTTGCAGCAGGAAAGCGGAGCCGTATCCGTTACATTGAACATAATCGGCAAGGAAGTCCTTCTGGACAGGCCTGCCAGCTATTCCATGGCGTTCATTGCAACGCCCTCAAAACGCCCAGTGAAGAATTTCAGGACCGTTGCCGAAGGCGGGTATTTGAACAATCCATACGAGAACATGCAGATCACCAGCACTGGCTCTATGCTTGACAGGGCGGACAGGATTGACGGTTATTCGCACAAGATGAAATTCCCTGGACGATATCGCAAGGAGTACATTGAGCCATATTTGAAGCGAGGAGTGCGTCTTTTCCCGTACCAACAGCCCAAGAGCATTTCACAACTGGACGCCGAATGGGACTATTACCTTGAAGAATGGAAGAGCGTCCCTGGATATGTGCAGTCTGGTCTGCTTGTTGACAAGGGGCAGAAGATAGACTGCGTGCATTGCTGCGGCGAGGGCATTGCAGACCTTTGCTGCTACAATCTTGCACAATTGTACAAGGACTTTCCCGAACTTGGCGGAATATACTACGACATCTGCAATGTGGGCCAATGCAACAACACGAATCATGGTCATGGTGGAACTGATGCATTCGGGCAGAAATACTATGATTCAACTGTATTGTCATTGCGGGAATATCTTATGCGTGTTTACAAGATATCCCATGGAATGGGCAAGGCTGTGTTCAACCACGCACATAACTACTTCACGCCCTTTGCCCACAATTTCACCGACTACTGGTACCCAGGTGAAAACGAGGTATGGCTCTATGGCGAGAATCCTGACTACTACTATTGCGAGGCACCATTGCTGGAGTACCAGTACGCCTGGAGTCCAGTCATCCGCGGCGCTGCCATAATCCGCTGCAACCAGGTTTCCCGCGTGCTGTTCATGGAAAAACTCAAGCCAAGAAAAAAGGAACTTGAAGGGGAGAAAATGGCAGAGCGCTCATTTGCCAGCGCCTGGCTCCACGACTTCACGGTGGATTCCGATTGGATAAACAACAGGGCGGTCGCCAAGTTCTGGAAAATCAGGAACGAACTGAATCTCGATGAGGCCACATTCCATGGCTACTGGTTTGATTCAAATGTCAAATCCAGGTCAGCTGGCGTATATGTCTCCTGGTATGAACTCAAGAATGCGCCATACGGCAAGGTACTGATGGTCTGCAACATGTCGCGGAAAAATCAGCCCGCGTCATTGCAGACTGACATGCTGAAGGAAGGCGATGAAATAACCGAACTGTGGAGCGGAAGGAAATACGGCGCAAGGCAGGTAAATGAACTTGTTGTTCCTGAAAATGGCTTCCTGCTGCTGGCTTTTTAGCATTGTCCATTGCATGTTTTGATTTGATTGCATCTGCATAAAAGGAGAAAAAGCGAAAGATGAAAGAGAAGGTCAAAATTGCGTTTATCGGACTGGGGCAGCGTGGAGCTGGCTTGCTTGGTCTGCTTGCCCAGATGAGCGACGTGGAAATAGCGGGGCTTTCCGACCTTTACCAGGACAGGCTCGATGCTGGGCTCGCCATGCTCAAGGACAACGGCTACAAGAAAATGCCCCTGGCGGACCAGGACTACCGCAGGCTGCTGGAGATTCCAGGCGTGCAGGCCGTGATAACGCCCTCCAGCTGGACATCCCACGCGCAGATATTGCTGGACGCCATGGAGCACGGCCTGTATGCGGGCACGGAGGTGGGCGGCGCCACCTCCATTGAGCAATGCTGGCAGCTGGTGCACACCTCGAAGCGCACTGGAATGCCCTGCATGCTGCTGGAGAACTGCTGCTATGGGCGCGAGGAGATGGCTGTGATGAACATGATAAAGCACGGCCTTTTCGGCGAACTGGTCCACGCGGAGGGCGGCTACAGGCACGATCTGCGGGACGAAATATGCATGGGCGAGGAGAACCGCCACTACCGCCTGGTGAACTACAGCAACAGGACAGGGGACGTGTATCCGACGCATGACCTGGGCCCCATTGCAAAGTACCTTGGCATCAACAGGGGCAACCGCATGGTGATGCTGAGCTCCATGGCCTCCAAGGCGGCGGGGCTAAACGAGTGGAGCAGGCAGCATCGCGGCGAGGACGACCCGCTGGCCAGGCGGCGCTTCACGCTGGGGGACGTGGTTACAACCAACATCAAGTGCGCCCACGGCGAGACCATAACCCTTTTCCATGACACGTCCCTGCCGCGCCCCTATTCCAGGGCGAACCTGCTGCAGGGCACCAAGGGCATCTGGCAGGAGGACACCAGGGGCGTCTTCTTCGAGGGCGTGTCAAGGAAGACCGGGCACAGGACCCACGAGTGGGAGAAGATAGACGACTACTTCGGCAAATACGAGCACCCGCTCTGGAAGTTCTTCCAGAAGACTGGCGTGCGCGGCGGGCACGGCGGCATGGACTACCTGGTGCTGCGGGCCTTCGTGGAGGCGGTGAAGCACCGCACGCAGACGCCCATCGACGTGTATGACACGGCGTCCTGGATGGCCGTCACCGCGTTGAGCGAGGATTCCGTCAACATGGGCAGCATGCCAGTGGCTATACCCGACTTCACCGACGGCGCCTGGATTGACAGGGAGCCAGCCTTGAAGGGGCCGTATTCGCTGGACGACTGGGACATGAAGGGCCTGAAGGCATATTGAGATGTCAATTTGAAATTACCTCTCAATATGATACCAAATTGAATGCTAATCTATGGCTATGAAACAGTCGATAATTGAAGAAAAGTCATACCAATTTTACAACATCGTGCCTTGCCTGCCAGGGCAGGAGGAACTGTTGGCGCAGGGTGCAATAGAACTGGAGGCCGCCACTGGCATTGACATGGCGCTCTATTGCCTCACACTGCACCCCGAAGGATATCCAGCCTCACGCAAGGCTGAAAAACTTATAGAGAGCTACCGTAGATTCAGTCTTGCCCTGCGTGGAAGTCGTGTCCACTCGGGGATACTTGTGCAGAGTATCCTCGGGCACTGGCCAAGAGTTGACAAGAATGAGGAACACTGGCAGCGCACCGTCGATTCCGAAGGCAATACACCTCGCTTCTGCCCACTGGACCAGGATTTCAGGCAATACATCCGCGAGACTATTCGCTCCCTTGCCATGGAGCATCCCTGCTTCATGCTTTGCGACGATGACATCCGTTCCTTCTCCCCTCATGTGGAGTGCTTCTGCCCGTTGCACACTGCGGAATTCAACCATCGCACAGGACGCAACTTCACACCTGAGGAGTATCGGAAGGCTGTACGCGAATGTGCAGTTGGCGATGACATATACCGCGCCTTCGAGCAGTTGCGGCAGGACACGGTGAATGGCGTCTGCCGCCTGATAAGGGAGGCCATTGATAGTGTTGACGGGAGCATTCCCGCAGGCACCTGCATGCCAGGATGGGAATTGCGATTCAATGGAGACGCCTCACGTTGCATAGCCGCCAAGGGACAGGCTCCTGTAATGCGCGTGGCAAGCGGCTACTATATGGAGCAGTCCTCCAATTATCTTCCAGAGAACCATCTGCTGTCGCAGGCACTGCGACTGTTCCACAAGGACATACCAGTGGCGCTGGATGAGGCTGACACTTTTCCGCACAGCCTATACAGCAAATCAGCCCGCAGTTTCCATACAAAAAACTGTTCCGCCATGTTCGCTGGTCTGAACGGAGCCAAAATCTGGTACGTCAATAGCTACAAGAAAGGCCGTCCAATAAGTCGCAAATATACGGATGTGCTTGCACAAAAACGTTATTTTGACCATGAGTTGGCCGCCACGTTGAAAAACAGTGCGCCACAAGGCATCATTGTCCCCGTCCATGACCGCTTCCCCAAGTGGCATCCAGTCCATAATACAAATGAGAATTTCCTGCCAGAAGAGAATTGGGTTTCGAATATGCTGGGAATGTACGGAATACCATTCCAGTGCTCATTTGAGCTGGACAGGGAGGGAATCTATGCTGTTTCCGGAAGAGATGCCATTGACCGTTTCTCTGATGAGCAAATACTGCAACTGCTGGCTGGCAAACTGCTTCTGGACGGGCAGGCGGCGGTTGCGCTCACACTACGCGGCTTTTCGGAATACATGGGAATCTCTGCCGAAGAACGCGACTTCAAGTACAACGGCGAATACAGTGCGGACTGGACACGTTCTTACCCAATGTCCAAATCCTCAGGCGTGCCATTCCTGAATGTACTGTCTCAAGAGGCTGAAATACTTTCCAACCTGTGTTATTCGCCATTCTGCTTTTCCTCGGAAAATGAGGTGGTCTGCCCCAGTGCAGTGCTTTACCACAATGCTCTTGGCGGTAAAGTTTGCTGCACCGCCTACCATCGGTCTATTCTCTATGGATGGGCAAATGAGGCACGCAAGGATTGGCTTGTTGCCTTGCTTGACCGCCTGGACTGGAAGCAACTGCCATTTGTCGCCAAGGACTACCAATGGCTTATGCTGCTACATAACCGTACATCCAAGCAAGAGGATGTGGTTGGAATGTTCAATCTTGGCTTTGACCCATTGGAGAACCCGTCTCTCCGCTGTGCCCATAAGCCAGAACGCATGGAAAGGCTTGCCGACGACGGACTATGGCATCCTCTGGAATTCTCCTGGCAGGATAACGCGGTGCTCCTTCCGCTTCATCTGGAATGCTATGAGATGGCTGCATTGAAGATAATCTTGTACATCGGTTTATTCAAAACATCCAATGTGAGCGCCTTAGCGGCGCTCACTCAGGTTGGCCAACCTGTGTGGCTATCCAACAGACGAAAACATGAAAGTTGGCCAACCTGTGTGGCTGTCCAACAGACGAAAACATGCCAGTTGGGAAACCTGAGTGAGCGCCGCTTCA
>JAFSTJ010000080.1 GCA_017450525.1 Victivallales bacterium
ATCGGCAAGGCGCAGCGTGAACATGTGTGCCTCGTCAGCCCAGTACCCCTTGTCCTTCTGGTTCGCCAAGTCCGTTGACACAGACACGGTGGAGGAATGCCAGCCGCGTGCCAGATTCATCTTGAGTTCCTTTGGCGGCGCCTGCAAATCAATCGCCTGCCAGGGGATGGCCACCTCGCCCTGCCAGAGTATCCTGTCATCTATCCGCACCCCAATATGGGATGCATATTCCCATTTGGGTTCATAGCTGCCGTCCTTGTTCTTTATGGTGGCTTTGCCGCCGCCCACGGAGCCGCCGAAGTAGTATGTATTGCCGTTGTGCGTCAGAAGCAGCTCAAATGATTCGTCCTGGTAAACCCCGCCTGGGTCGTTTGGCCCCTTGCCCTTGCGGAGAATGGTGCCCTGCGGAAACACTGCGTCCACAGCCAAATAGAGGTTCTTCTCATCCCAGGTGAATTTGAGATGATGCGGTGGGAGGCGCCACGTATATCCAAGATCACGTAGGGCGGACAGCGACACGGGGGAACCAGCATTCTTCCACGCTGCCTCGTCCAGTTTCGCGTCAATGACGATTTCGCCCTGGCGTTTCGGGGCGGTCAGGATGCGGGGATAGCGCAGGTTGATTTCAGGCGCGGCCTTGCCGTTCAGCGCCTGGATTTCCTCTGCTGACAGTGCATAGTCGTATGTGCGGAGGCGCTGCACCATGGTGTCGTCATCCCAGGGCATTGTTTTATACCACTGGTCAGAGTGGGGACCTACGTTCAGATAGGTGAGCCTGTCCTTGTTCAGCGCCACTGGCTGCGGGGCCTCCTTGACCTGCTTGCCGTCCAGATAGCAGAATACCTTGTCTCCGTTCCAGCTCAGTATGGCCTGGTGCGCTTCTCCTGGCTTGAGTATCTTGCCTGTATTGAAGTTGAACTTGTGGGTCTGGTCCGTGAAGACGAATTGCACTATGGGATTGTTGCGGTATGTGGAAATCCCCACCAGCAGGCGTGAATTGCTGCGAAGCATAAGCAAAGTTCTGGCCGCGCTGGCGGACTGCTTCATCTCATCCACAGCGAAGTCCAGCACAAGCGTGCCTGCCTCTGAAACAAGTTCCTTGGCGGGGAACCTGTACACCTTGCTGCCGAACGCCATAGCCTTGCCTCCATTGGGCAGGCTCTTTATTGCGCCGTCAAGCACAACTTCCGTGCCGCCGATGTTCACCGTCTGCGCCTTGTCAAAGGTAACATCCAAGGTAGGCTCCTTGGCGAATGCAGATACTGCACAGAGTATGACTGCAAGGGGCAGTAAAAACAAATGAGTGGGCTTCATCTACACACCTCGCTAATTACAGCGCATGCCAGAATACCTGTCCTGCCACGTAAGGTGGTATATTTCCAAATGCGTATGGATGAATGGTCGTCGAGTAGTCCTTCTGTGCTATTGTGCAGGAGGTCTTCAATGAATCCACATGGCCATCATACCAAAGCAGATTGACAACGCCGCCATGGCGTGCTGAAATGGTTGAATCGACAATGTTATATGTGTGAGGTGCAAGCGCCGCGCCTTTGTCACGGTCTTTGCAGTTGAATGAATCTGCAAAATGGAATGTTTGTGAAGGTGCCTTAACGGAATTGCGCTTCAGGGGGCCAGCTGGGGTACCAACGTTGTGTACTTCGCCAAGTGAGCATCTGTTGATGCCATAATGCGGATAACCCGAATAATAGTTGCCATTTTCGCTATTGACGCGGTAGTCATTTACGTTTGAGAATTTTCTTGTTGATTCAGGGAAGGCAGGACAATCCATGAACGTGGTGGTATTATGGTCGTAATAGTAAAATATTGCTGGCCAGAAAACATCATAACCATTTGTGTTTTTCATTCTATAAGGATGCAAATAGTCATCTGAATCATCACTGTATTGCAAGTCAATCAGCGACAACTGCCTCAAGTTGTTTACGCAGGATATGGTGCGTGCCTTTTCCCTTGCCTTGCTCAAGGCAGGCAACAGCATGGCCGCCAAAATTGCGATAATCGCGATTACCACCAGCAACTCAATCAAAGTAAATCTTTTACTCATCTCAAACATCTCCTTGTTTTATGTTCTATAGAAACTGTATTCCCATGTGTTTTAATACAATTATACTAAATAATATTGCCTTCCGCAAGAGACTGGACTTGTTTTTGTTCAGCCACCCATAACTTTTTCCACCTGTATGGTTGGAGGTAGCCAGC
>JAFSTJ010000081.1 GCA_017450525.1 Victivallales bacterium
CATACGAGGGTATGCGCGTCGCCATTCGCAAAAAATCATCTCCAAAACTCCAATGCAATATGTATTCGAATTAAATCAATTAAGTACTAGTGCGTTTGCCCATTCCAAAGCCTGTGCTATATTCCGCCAAAAGTGCTATTTTTTATATACTTTTGGCGGAATATAGCGTATGAGGTAGGGTATGATAGGGCGAAAACAGGAAAAGACTCGGCTTAAAGAGGCCGCTGCATCCAAATATTCGGAATTTGTTGCTGTCTATGGGCGCAGGCGTGTTGGCAAGACATTTCTTGTGCGCGAAACTTTCAATTATACATTCACATTTCAGCATTCAGGGCTTTCTAATGCAAGTTATTCCCTGCAATTATCCGAGTTTTGGCGCAGTTTGAAAGCGCAGGGACTTCCAGATTGTCCTTTGCCGCATACATGGTTTGATGCTTTCGATGAGTTGGGACAGTTGCTTTCCAAATCTCATTCAAGGAAGAAGATTGTATTTTTGGATGAACTTCCATGGATGGACACGCCTCGCTCCAACTTCGTGTCCGCCTTGGAGCATTTCTGGAATGGATGGGCCTCCGCCCGCAAAGACATATTGCTGATTATCTGCGGCAGTGCCACATCATGGATCATCAGCAAGGTTCTCAAAAACCATGGTGGCTTGCACAATCGTGTAACAATGCGCCTTCCCATACGCCCATTTACCTTGCGTGAGTGCAAGGAATTTGCCGCCGCAAAGGGACTTTGCTTTACGAAGCGGGACGTCGCAGAATGTTATATGATTATGGGAGGCATACCATTTTATTGGAGTCTTCTGCAGCGTGGACAGAGCCTCGCCCAGAACATCGATGCACTCTTCTTCAAGGCAGACGGCGAACTCCATCACGAATATCAGGAATTGTTTTCATCTTTATTTAAGATGGATGGGCATCATGTGGCCATACTTGAGGCATTGGGAAAACATAATTGTGGCCTGACACGCAAGAATATTATCGCGGAGACAAAGTTAAGCAGCAGTGGCAGCGTGACGCAGACGCTTGAAGAACTTGAGGAATGTGGTTTCATTCGCCGTTATTCGCAACCTGCGCTTCCAGCAAGTCAGCAGCTTTATCAGTTGTCTGACAATTTTACACTATTTCACTACCAGTTTATCGCGAACAACCGCGCGGGTGATGCGCATTTCTGGACAACGTCCCTGAACTCCCCTTTGCATTCGGCCTGGTCTGGCCTTGCATTTGAGCGCCTTTGTTTTCAGCATATTGCGCAAATACAGATGGCTCTTGGCATTTCGGGTGTCTCCTGCAATTGCTATGCATGGATATACAAGGGAAATGATAGGAAAGGCGCACAGGTGGATTTGGTTATTGACCGTCAGGACAACATCATAAATCTCTGTGAAATCAAGTACACTCGCAAGGCATTTGCAATTGACCGCAATTACAGCGAAATCATGAGGAACAGGCTTGATACTTTCATTGAGGAGGCCTCGCCCCGCAAGGCTGTTCATCTCACATTGATTTCCGCCAGTGGCCTGACCAAGAACAATTATAGCGGAATGCTACAGTGCGTCATAACTCTTGAAGATCTTTTCCAGTGAGCTCTGCTCCACATAATGGTAGATATGTGGAGCGGCAACTATGGCAAAAAGAAAATGCTATGTTCCCCCCAAAAGAGCTATATTTCGCCAAAAGTGGTGTTTTTCTTATGGTTTTGGCGGAATATAGCAGTTGCAAAATGGCATTGGCACTGCGTGAAAGGGAGGGGGCCAAAGAGAAAAGTGCTCTACCTGTTTGACTTGCGGTATTGAAGTGGAGTGCAGCCGTAGGTTTTCTTGAACAGGCGGAAGAAATAGCATTGGCTTTCCAGCCCGCATTCATCGGCGATTTCATATATGTCCTTTGCGCCGAGGGTTAGGCTGACGGCGGCGTGCTCCATGCGTATCTGGTTGAGCACGTCTCTTGGCAGGAGGCCTGCGTGTTTTTTGAGGATGCGTCCTATGTATTCCAGCGAATATCCGCTGATTTTCTCCATTGCGCGTGGTCCCATCTGAAGCCATTGTGGCTCGTCCAGCCTGGCGATGGTTTCCTGAAGCCATTCAGGGCATTCCGCGTATGGGTTGTTCTGGTGCTGCTCCAGTACGAAGAAGAAGTTGAACAGGAAGCGGTCCAAGGCGAAGCGGCGTTTTCTGTCCAGCAGCATTTCCTTCATTCCTTGCCTGATGATTTCCTGGGACTTTATTGGAAGCCTGTATTTTCTCTGGCAATTGGGGTTGTTGAGCCATTGGTTTGCGATGTCCAGGTGATAGTTGTCACAGATGAATTGGAGACGTTCCCTTTCAAATGCGATGTTGTAGTATATGAAAGTCTGTCCTGGCAGGGTGTATATCTCATGAACATCTTCTGGGCGCAGCATATAGATTTCGTTTTCCAGGAATGGCGCCAGTTTTCCGTTGAAGGTCTGCATTGCCTTGCCTTCGCATCCGCACTGCATTTCAAAGAAATCGTGGTCATGGAG
>JAFSTJ010000082.1 GCA_017450525.1 Victivallales bacterium
GAATGCCAGTGCCCTCTTTGCCGCATTTCTCAATGTCGATTTCGGAGAATTCCTTGTTCAATAACTCAATCAGTTTATTGGTGATGCGCCGTCCATCGAATGTCGCCGAATGTATGATTGGTACGGCTGATGACGTTCTGTCGGGAGTTTGATGCAATTCCCCTCTTGAAATAATATTTTCGTATATAGACAAGTTTGCGGAACCAGCCTGAATCCAAGTGTTTGCGGAATATTCTCTACCCACATTTTTTACAATGCATTCGTTTGGCTTGCGAGTCTTTGCAAAATGGCGCTCTGGTTTGCCGAAGTATATTTTGACACCAAAGTTAAAATGGTTCCAGTCCTGTTCATCTGCTTGAAGACTGCCCCAATACGATGTTTCAGTTTTTGCCCAACTAGCGTAAAGGTCGTCAATGTCATTATAAAACACAATCCAGTCAGGGGAGGCCTCAAGGTAATGGATGAGGCGACGTTTGCCTTCGTCAGTTTCCATCAGCCTTTCGATTGGAGGTATGTGGCATTCGTAATCATCCGCCAAGGTTGGGCCATTGACAATGGCGTTCTTGATTTCCTTTATGATTTCATTCTCAGAACCATTTTTTGGGGATTTCCAGTATGGTGTTGCTTTGTCAGGTTCCAGCAACTCAATGTCTTTTGGCAAGGTTATTTTGTGGTCCTTGACAAAAGTATCCTCTCCTTCGATTGCTATTGCGAATAATCCAACAACGACACACACAAACATTGAAAGGAACCAGAATATGATTGGTGTAAAGGCGTATGCAATGCCCCTCAATATGCGCTTTTTCACCATCAGCGCAATGCCAAGCAGAAAAACAAGCAGGCAATGCAGCAAAGTCAATAACAAGAACAGCAGAACTAGCCAATCAATTGCACTTGAACGCCAATGAAAGTTCAGTGGCAAATATGTGCTCAAAACATCGCCAATCAGTAAAAACACCGATACACAAAATACCGCCAGGTAATGCCTGGCATACCAGCGCAAACCATTGATGATGTAATTGAATATTCGCCTTAACATTTCAGAAAGTTTATGGGGGGGCAAAACCTAAATTTCAAGGCTTGCCTTGCCCTAGTTTCAACCTGAGTGAGCGCCGCTCGGCGCTCACATTATTTCATAGGAATATAGCCAAATCAGCTTATCGTTGCCAGCCCTCGATTTTGCAGTTTGCCTCCCAGACTTTGTGTTCTGGTCCACCATCATCTGGAGTGAACCAGAGTTCAATCCTTGCGCCGTAGTATTCTTCCCAATTGCCCTCGTAGATTGTGAATTCAATCTGGCTGTAGTAGAGCTTTGAACTGGAATCCCCGTAGGTCTTGACATCGTGTTCCTTGAGACGATGCTTAGAAAGCGGAATGCCCTTGGTAATTTCCGTTGCCTTAACAGTGAATGTGCCAGGTTGGCCCTGGTTGCTCCAGATGTCCAGCGCATAGGTGCCACCCGAGCCTAGTAGTTTGACCTGAATCTCATTGCCTTCCTTGCCAAACTTGTCCAGGCTAATTTCCGTGAATTCCTTGTCCAGCAATTCTGTGATTTTTTTAGTGATACGCCGTCCATCGACTTTTCTGCCATCTCTGCCAGTTGCTGTTTCCACGATGTACACGCTTGCGGTGCCCGCCTGACTCCAGGTTCTGGCAGAGAATTTGTTGGGAGTGCTATAATCTTCAATAATGCACTCGTAAGGCTTGTGATTTCTTGCAAAAAGGCGGGCGGGCTTATCGAAATATAGCCTGATTTGAAAGCTGAAATCCACCAATGGCTTGTCCTCTTCTAGGAATAAGTTGAATGAATTCCCGTTTCTGGATTTACGTCTTTCGGCATAAACACCATCCACATTGTTGTTGAAAACGACCCATTCGGTACTTGCCTCCAGATAGTGTAGAAGGCGTAGTTTGCTTTCCTCGTTTTCCATTAGCCTTTCAAGTGAAGGAATATGGCACTCCTCGTCGTTGCCAATGGCGGGGCCATTTATCAAGGCTTCTTCTATTGCTTCCGCGAAAGGGGGCATCTTGGTGTCCTGTGCGTATGTGTTTCCCTTTGGATCCAGCAATTCAATGTCCTTTGGCAATTTTATGTCGTTGTCTTTGATGAAGTGGTCCTTTACAGGTCCTGAGCATATAAATACTATTAGTATAAAGAAAAGAATGATATAATTGACAAACAAATCGCAAAGGAACAGAAGTACGTATGAGAAACTTCTGAGAATTCGTTTTTTCAGAAGGAGGACAATGGCAATGAAAAAAACAAGCACACAATGAATGAGGGTCAATCCAAGCATCAGCAGTACATAAAGTGCTGAAAGATCTTCCCATCGAGTAAGTAAGGTGCTTGCAAGTAACAGCAGGGCCAGCAGGAAAGAAATGCCCAATGGGTACAGAAAATTATTAGCGTACCGATGCAGAAAATTCCTTGTGTGATTGTAGATAGCCCTTAGAAATACCATTTTGTCCTCCGTGTATTTCCTCATCAATTGCTTGGATTTCCAATTCCCAGCAGTTTCTTGCCTCTTTCACGTATGCGCTGGAACAGGGCGTACAGCGCGGGCGTGAACACGATGCCCACGACGGTGGCGAGCAGCAAGCCAGAGAACGTGGTTATGCCGATGGACTGGCGGGAACCAGCACCTGCGCCATGGGCTACCACCAGCGGGAATACGCCGAATAGGAAGGACCATGCCGTCATCAACACTGCGCGGTAACGCATGTTGGCGCCATGCATGGCCGCATCCTCGATGCTTGTGCCTTCTTCACGCTCGGCCTTGGAGAATTCCACCATGAGGATGGCGTTCTTGGCGGTCAGGCCGATAAGCATGACCATGCCCAGCTGCGCATAGACGCTCAGCGTCATGTGGCAGATTGTCAGGCCGATGTAGGCCCCCAGCACGGCGACGGCGACGGACAGCATCACTGGCACTGGAATGGTCCAGCTTTCATACTGGGCCACCAGGAAGAGGTATGCGAACACGATTGCCAGCATCATAAGGTAGATTAGCTGTCCTCTGTTGTTCTTCTCCTCGCGGGCCTGTCCAGTCCATTCCACGTGGTAGTTTTCTGGCAGTTCAATGGAATCAATGAGGTCGATGATCTGGTTTGATGTGACGCCTGGCCTGCCTACTGCCTGCATCTGGGCGCTCAGCATCTTGTTGAAGCGCATGATCTGGTTCGGCCCGTTGATGTAGCGGATCGTGCCAAGAGCGGAAAGCGGCACCATGTCGCCTTCGTTGTTGGGCACAAGCAGCTCGTGTATGTTGCTCAGGGCGCGCCTGTTTTCCGCCGTTGCCTGAATTTGCACCTTGTAGTTCTTGTTGTTCAAGGTGAAGTCGTTGATGTACAGCGACGCCAGGTTGTTCTGCAATGTGGTGAATATGCTGGACACGTTTACGCCCAAGGTCTCCGCCTTTTCCCTGTCGATGTCAAAGTACAGCTGCGGCAAATCCGCATTGTATGAACTCAATGCGAACATGGTGAGCGGGGATTCCATGAGTTTGCGTGCCATGAGTTTCGCCTGAATGGACAGGTCCTGCGGGGAAACGTCTCCAATGGCGCACAGGTTGAACTGCGCACCGCCGACGATGCCAAGGCCCATGATGGCGGGCGGCGTGAAGAATGTCAGCTGCGCGGAGGGGATGGAGGCTCCGATGCCCTGTAGTTTTCGCTGCAGGCTGTCAATGGACAAATCCTTGCTCTTGCGCTTGTCCCAATGCTCCAGCTGTATGAAGCCCATGCCTGTGTTTTCCGCCATGCCCGACAGCATTGAGAAGCCTGAAACGCAGAAGACGGACTTGATGCCAGGCATGCCTTTGACTTTGCTGCGGAAATCACGCAGAACCTTGCCAGTTCGCGCTTGGGAGGCACCCATGGGCAGCTCTATGTTCATGATGATGACGCCCTTGTCCTCGTTAGGCAGGAATGAAGAGGCGGTTCTCTGGCTGAACCAGTAGAGCAGGGCGCATACGACGCCGAAAAGCACTGCCGTTATCAGAGCGCGGCGCACCAGCATCTTGACAAAGAACAGGTAGATGTTGCGGCTGTGGTCCATCAGCAGGTTGAATGGCTTGAATACCCAGTGGGGCTTGCCTGGCTTGCGCAGTATGAGTGCGCACAACGCGGGGGACAGCGTCATTGCTATAAATGTGGACAGGCACAGCGAAATGCACATTGTGATTGCAAACTGCTGGTATAATCTGCCAACCATACCGCTGTAGAACGCCAGCGGCGCATAGCACGCCACGGTGACCAGCGTGGTGGCAATGATGGCGCTGATGATTTGCTCCATGCATTTGATGGCCGCTTCCTTTGGCGTTATGTTTTCGTTGCGCTCCAGGTTTGCCTGGCAGTTCTCTACCACCACGATTGCATCGTCGCACAAGGAGCCGATGACCAGAATCAAGCCAAACATGGACAGTACGTTAACGCTCATTCCGAGTGCCAGCATGAATGAGAATGTGGCGACAAGAGCCACGGGAATCGCCAGCGATGGAATCAAGGTGGCGCGCCAATCCTGCAAGAATAGATATGTGATCAGAACAACCAGTGCCAGTGCTATGATCAGCGTCTGCACGATTTCCTTCATTGTCACATCAATGAATTCCGTGGGGTCGTAAGCCACATTGTAACTGACGCCTTGCGGGAAACGGGATTTCCATGTGTCCAGTTCCTTCTTGACATTGTTCATTGTGGCCAGTGAGTTTGCGTCTGGCTGGCGATAGACGATCATACCGATACATTCGTTGTCATCATTGAACACTTCGCCAGTGTAGTTGTCCGCGCCGATTTCCACGCGTCCAATGTCCTTTAGCCTGACAATGGAGTTGTCCTCCTTGTCTTGCCTGACGACGATGTTGCCGAATTCCTCGGCAGTGGTGAGACGTCCCTTTACGTTCAGTTTGTAGTTCACATAGCGGTTTGCGTTTTCAGCGCCGATGGTGCCAGCTGCCGCGTTGAGGTTCTGTGATTCGACCGCCTTCATGACGTCCAGTGTGCTGATGCCCATGCCCGCCATGCGTATGGGGTCCATCCAGATACGCAGCGCGTACTGGTGGGAGGACATGACAGTTGCATTGGACACGCCGTCCAGGCGGGCGACTGCGTCTTTTACGTTGGCGTCGATGTATGCGTTGAGTTGCATCAGGTCAAGTGCCTGGCCGTTTGTGGTGAAGGCGATGGCGCAGAGCATGTCGTTGCCTCGCTTTTCCACAGTGACGCCGATTTTCTTGACTTCTGCTGGCAGTTTCGCTTCGGCGCGTTTGATTGCGTTCTGCAGGTTGACCAATGCCATGTCCGTGTCCGTTCCTGACTTGAATGTGACCTGGCATTGGTAGTTTGACGAGTTGTCGCAGGTGGATGAGAAGTACATCAGGTCGTCCACGCCGTTGATTTCGTCTTCCAGCGGGATGGCGACTGTCTGCGAGATTGCTTCTGCAGAGGCACCTGTGTATTGTGTGGAGACGAACAGGGTTGGCGGTGCGATTTCTGGATATTCCTCTACTGGCAGTCTTCTCAGGCTGATAACGCCTGCCAGCACCAAAACGATGCTTATGACTACGGCAAAGCGGGGCCGTTCAATAAAGATTCTTGAGAACATATTGCGCTTACTCCCGATTTACTGTGTCTTCTTCTGTTGTCTTGACCTTGTCGCCAGGGATGATTTTGTTCGTGCCGTCCTTGACCACCAATTCGCCTTCCTTGAGGCCTTCCTTGATGAACTGCCAGTCCGACGTGGCCAGGCCCAGCACCACATTGCGACGAGTCACGGTTTCATCCGCGCCAACCACATAGACGTATGGGCCGGCTGTGTCGTGCATCACGCAGGAAGGATACACGGCCAGTTTCTTCTGGGGCGAGCGGAAATGCAGGTGCATGCTGACGGTGCTGCCGTGGATCAGTGTTCCCTTTTCATTGGGGAAACTGGCGAAAAGCTGTATGGTATCAGTGTTCTTGTTGATTTCATTGTTCACTAGTTCCATCTTGCCCTGGTGCTGATATACTGTGCCGTTTGCCAGAATCATCTTGACTTCAGGAATCTTGCTTTCGGACACCTGGAACGCCATATAGTCGTGCATAGAGACGGAGAACCTGGCTCGCATTGGTGTGGTCTGTATCAGCGTCACCAGTGTGCCAGTTGATGGCGTCACGTAGTTGCCGACAGTCTTGTTTGTCACGCCCGCCAGCGCGTCCATTGGCGCGTAGATGGTGGTGTTCTTGTGGTCGTCCTGTGCCTTGATGAGGTTTGCATTTGCCTCCAGCAAAGAAGCTTTTGCGGCCTCCAGGTTTGCCTCTGCCGCTGTGGTTGCCGCGTTTGCCGCCTCCATTTCACTTTTTGCTGCGTCGTATGTGTCCTGTGGAACCACGTTTTTCTTGAAAAGTGCTTCGTTTCGATCAAAGTTATTCTTCGCGTATGTCAACCTTGCCTTGCACTGCGCAATGCTTGCATTGGCCTGGGATATGTTTGCCTTGCAGACCTCCACTTTTGCTTCGGCGCCCTTCAATGCGGCGTAGTATTGAACGGGGTCCACCTTGTACAGAACCTGGCCCTTCTTTACCCTGTCGCCGTCCTTGAAGCCAACTTCAATGATTTCGCCTGAAACGCGCGGCACAACTAGCACCGTAGATGGGGATACCAGGCGCCCAGTGTAGCGGCGTAGGTCTTCCTCAGTCTGGTAACTCACCTTCTGCACCGCCACCAGCTGCGCGGGACGCTGCATCATCGGGTTCGGCGCGGCCTTTGGCTTCTCTTTTTCCGCCGCGATGCCGAGAAGAGTTGCCGCCATTGAAATTGCAATCAGTCTTTTAATCATTTTTCAATTCACTCCTTCCTTGTTGTTATTGTTTTCTTGGTCAAGTTTGTCCTCTAATATCGAAAGCACCTCGATGAATGTGGCCAGTTTCTCATCTGGCACGCCAGAAAGGTACTCGGAAAGTTTCTGGGCGATCTGGGTGTTGATTTCATTGGATATATCCTGCCCGTTATCCGAAAGGCTTATGGCTACTGTACGCCTGTCGTTCTCCTGTGGGTTTCTCTCAAGAAAGCCTGCCTGGCAAAGCGTGTCCACCATCTGGGATACCGCACCAGCTGTCAGATTCAGGTGATTCGCCAGTTCCTTAAGAGTAAGTGGTCTGGGAAAATGCGCCAATACCGCGCATACAACGCGCAACTGAGCGAAAGTCAAGTTTATGTTGGCTGCCACATTGCGACGCGTGGCTGCATTGCTGAAGAAGTGGTTGATGCGTATCATCTTGTGCCACATCGTCAGAAAGTCATCCTTTTCTATGCCCATTGTTATAACCCTTTTAGTTGTAAAATAATTTAGCGGCTAAAATATAAGGGGTTTTCCAAAAAATCAATGCGTATCGGCCACAAATTTATCCGCGCCAGGAGCGTCCATGTGGGCGCCGAAGCGGCGCCCACTCAGGTTGGCCAACTAGTTTGATTTAATCTGTTGGACATCCGCACAGGTTGGCCTTAAATCTGATAGCCAGCATACAGGTTGGCCAACCCGTGCTGTTTTCCTCAC
>JAFSTJ010000083.1 GCA_017450525.1 Victivallales bacterium
GAAGGAGATGCAGCAGAGTTTCGAGGATACCTGCAAGATAGCCATCGACGCTTTCCGCGAAAACTACAAGACCAGAATCCCCGAGGAGGTACGGGAAGCGATGGCGAAGCAGACCACCTTCCGGGATGCGCTGGACATCCTCACCTCCAGCCAGGCTTTCGCCTCAAAGGAGAGGATTTTCATCCTTATAGACGAATACGACAATTTCAGCAACCGCCTGCTGGCGCAGACGGGCGAGGAGGCCTACCGTGAGCTCTGCCACGGGACGGGCTTCTTCAAGAGCTTCTTCTCGCTGCTCAAGGCGCAGAACAAGGCCATCACCAACATCCTGCTGACGGGCGTCTCCCCCATGACGCTGGATGATGTCACAAGCGGCTTCAACATCGCTAAGAACATATCGCAAAATTCCGACCTGGACACACTTTGCGGCTTCACCCACCAACAGATACGCCAAATGTTCGATTACTACGCTGGCACAGGCAGGTTCCTCCTTGACCGTGACCAGGCTTTCCAGCTGGTCACCGAATGGTATGACCACTACAGGTTCTCACAGAGGAGCAACGAACAGGTCTGCAACCCCGTGTTATTACTTGGATTTATGGATGAATGCATGACGGGGAAGGAATTCCCGCGCGACATGGTTGACGAGAACCTGCGGACAGACTACCACAAGCTGCGGCACATTGTCACCACCAACGGCCAGCTCAACGGGAAGTTCCGCGCATTGGAGCAGCTGGTCACGGAAGGCAGCGTCACCACGAGCCTCATCCGCTCGTTCCAGGCGGATACCCTCACGCGCCCCGAGAGCTTCCTCTCGCTCCTCTTCTACTACGGCATGGTGACCATCAGCGAGGCAGATTTCGATGGCGCCCGCCTCACCATTCCCAACCAGCTGATGCGGCAGTTTGTTTCCGACTTCCTGCTGAACGGCTACAAGGACGTAAGCGGCGTGGACGCTCGCACGAAGGAGCTTGCGGAATGCTTGGGGAACATGGCCAGGAACGGCGACTGGCGTCCCGCCGTCGAGCTGGCGGCGCAGGTGCTGAAGGAGATTCTGACCGTGCGCGATCTTCTGGACGGCGAGAAGGCGGTGCAGTCCGCGCTGGCGGCGCTGCTCTCGTCAGGAAACGCGTTCGCGGTGCGCACGGAGCACCGCGCTGGCTTCGGTTTCGCCGACCTTGCGATGGCCCCGCGCATCATCACCTTCCCCAACATCCTGTACGGTGCCCTCATCGAGGTGAAGTACATCAAGAAGTCGGAGAAGGTGGCCGAGGAGGCAAAGGCCTCCTTGCTTGCCGAGGCGAGGTCGCAGCTTGAGCGTTATGCGGAGGACCACAACCTGGCGGAGACCTGGCGCCTTAAGCCCGCTGGCACCGTCACGCTCATCCGCCTGGCGCTGGTCTTCCACGGCGAGGAGCTCCTCTTCGCCGAGGAAATCTGAGGGCAGGGCATCCCTGTCCTACTTGTGGTGAATAACGATATAAAACTAGTAGGCTGTAACTGATAGTTGCATTACCTCAATCTCTTCCCAGCCCCTTATTTCACCATCCGTCCTGCGTTGGTGCCGTTGGAGTTGTAGTAGCGGGTCGTGTTGCCGTTGGTGGTGGCTCGACCGTTGTTTCTGCCGTTGCCGTCGTAGTAGTGGGTCGTGTTGCCGTTCTGCACGCTTCGCCCCGCATTGGTGCCGTTGGCATTGTAGTATCGTGTAGTGTTGCCGCTCTCCTGGCTGTGCCCAATAATCCGCCCAGATGCATCGTAAAAGGTCGTTCTGTTTCCCTGGGTGACAGCCCGCTTCTCCAGGCGACCTCCCGCGTCATAGTAGTAGGTGGTGTTGCCGACAGTCTTCGTTCTTCCATTGTTTCCGCCCTGGGAATTGAAATAATGACCGTTCTGTCCAGGTCTCATCTGCTAATTTGAAAGCTGTGCAAAAACATTGGCGCAAATGGTCGCCATTAAGGCAATGACAAGGTAACGCATGGCAATTCTCCTCTTGTTGATAAAAGTTTTACAAGTAATTACTTTAGGATTTTCCAACTGAAATTATCACCAAAGGTGACATTGAGGTTTAAGACAACGTTATTGGAGTATTTGACCACAAAGGTATCAACGGTTCCTGTACATTTTTTCAGGCGGCATTCTTTGATAACTGCGCCATCCTTCATTTTTACCCCAAGCCAACGATAGATGAAATAGCTGTGAAGCATTTCATGGTCTGTATTGTGGAAATGCATTACAGGGTGATAGCGTCCGTTGCTGATTGTATTGAAGGTGAGCGACAGCTCTGTTTCCGCAAAATGCTTTTTCCCCTTGTTTCCCGTACGTACGCATTTGAGATGGAACGTGTATTTGGGGTGTTCGCTGGAAATGATTCTAATGTCCTCAATTTTCCAGTTGTCCAGTCCCTTGTTTCGCCTTTGAAACCAGTCTCTGAAGGCAATTACCACATCTTCGCGAAGCTCGTCAGGGGTATTTGTATAATCACCGTATGTCAGGTCAAAGCTCCATTGGGGAAGTTCGCCAATAGTCTTGCGGGTATAGCTGATGGAAATGGGGCGGAAATACTCTTGTCCATCGAGATTGAATAGCACACGTCCCTCATATAGGCACTTGTCCACATGTTTCAACTTCAATTCTTCCACTGTGGCTCCCGCATAGATGTATTTCCCATTTTCTCTAAGCGTGTCATCGCCATCATTATTGCCATCGTTGTCATCGGCATCGTTATCATCGTCGTCATTGATAAGGTCCCTCGGCATGTCAAAGAGGGCTTGCAGCTTGTTTAGGGAAAGGATTTCGACTTCATCGGGTTTAAGTTCCATGAAGATTTCAGGAAAGAACACATTGAAAACTACAATTCCAAAAAACATAACAACACTCAAGATTATTCCAATCCAACTGTGTAGCAGAAGCTGCCAGGCCATCTGCCTGTTATTCTTCCTGAGCAGGAAAAAGCGGACGTGATTAACGATTAGCAGAAACAATGGCAGAACAAGCAGGAACAGAATGATAGTTGATGTCCAAACAATGCCTAAATCAGAAGTTTCCGATGCACGATAGGCGAAAATCCCCGCCAACAGGCATGAAATAGGGAGTATCGTCATGAACAGATATGTCAACAACTTCTGTATAAAAGACAAACCAGACACAAGTGCTGCACTTGAAGGGGGCGTCATCTCATTCTGTGGCTGTAGCGGCATCCAGTTAAGCGGGGGAACCATGCCGTTGGGCGGCGGAGGGACCATGCCGTTGGGCGGCGGAGGGACCATTCCGTTGGGCGGCGGAGGGACCATGCCGTTGGGTGGCGGAAAGACCATGCCGTTGGGCGGCGGAGGGACCATGCTGTTGGGAGGTGGTGGAGGCATCATATTGTTCGAAATGATAGAATCCTCTATGCTCTTCGCTTCAACTGCCTTTCCACATATTGGACACTCAACTAGATCCTGACATTGCGAATCATCCACTTCAAACGTGCAACCACAATTGGGGCATCTTATCTGCATCCTCTTCTCCTGTTTATGGTCTTCTCTTATGAACAGTTATAAGCGGTATTAATCAGGGTTGGCGTATGTTATGACATACCCCGTCTTCCTGTTTTCATCCTTGCGCAATGTCAAACGCCAGTAAGTCCGAATCGGCAATCCCTGCTTATTTGACTGTTCAACCAGAAGCCTGACATAGTAACTTTCCTTCCCCCCCTTGAACGCCGATTTTTCTGTCACAATTTTCCAACTGACGGGTGTAATTGGAACGTCAAGGTCTGTCGCATATCCAGAGACGCTTTCGCCCTGTTGAACCGCCCTCATCCACAAGTCGATGTGATTGGATATTCTATCATATTGATTTCCCTCTGAGAAGAGAAACCAAAGCGTCCATCCTCCTCCTCCCAGTAAAACGACAGTCAGGATAACCCCAAGTACACTTCCCAACACGGCATGTGAAGTGCCATTTCCACTCCCTCCATTGACTGTGGCGTTTTCAGGGTAGCCGCCCGTCTGGGGCATGCCTGGGTAGCCGGCCGCCTGGGGCATGCCTGGGTAGTCGCCCGCCTGGGGCATGCCAGGGTAGCCGCCCCCCTGGGGTGCGCCTGGGTAGCCGCCCGCCTGGGGCATGCCTGGGTAGCCGCCCGCCTGGGGTGCGTTTGGGGTGCTTCTCGCCTGGGGGGTGGCTGGAGAGTTATTCTGCATAAGCAGCTTGCGAACCTCGTCAATGGGAATCCAATTCACCCTGTCATCGGAGACCGTCACATCGGGCGGTAAGCGCCCATTTTGCGCTAGCGCAAGGATGCGATCCACATCAATTGGCCCCAGAATATGGCCTCGATTATTCACAAATAACTTCAATTTAACGGTTTTTACAAATTGCATGTTTTTGCCCTGTTGTAAATGAATAGATTGTACCTGTCTATTGACCTTCACGAAGCAATTTCAAGGCCTCTTCATGCCCTTGATCAGCGGCTTTGCGAAGCCATTTCTTGGCCTCGTTCCAGCTCTTTGGCACACCAGTGCCATCTTTGTAACATGAACCGAGAATGAATTGCGCATCTGCCAGTCCCTGTTCGGCTGCTTTTTGAAACCATTGGACTGCCTTCCCATCATCCCTGCTCACGCCACGGCCCAAAGCATAACACATGCCAAGAGCATATTGTGCCGCAGCAAGTTCCTTTTCAGCAGCCTTGACAAACCATTTTGCTGCTTCATCATATTTCCATTTCCATTCGCCTTTATGAGAGTAATAGTACATCCCAATCTTGTATTGCGCTATGGCATGACCTTGTTCGGCGGCCTTCTCGTACCAATCAACGGCTTCGGATATGCTCTTTTCCACGCCAGTGCCATCCTCGTAGCATTGTCCAAGAGCAGCTTGCGCCATCGCCAAACCCTGCTCGGCAGCCAGGCGATACCATTTTACCGCCTTGGATGCATCTTTTTCCACGCCTTCGCCATCGTAGTAATATGACCCAAGCATCAATTGCGCCATGTCATCTCCCTGCTCGGCTGCCTTGTGATACCACTTGACCGCCTCGGTGGCATTCTTTTCCACACCAGTGCCATTCGCAAAACATTGTCCAAGATTGAATTGTGCCTCTTCCAGTCCCTGCTCGGCAGCCCTGCGATACCAATTAACAGCCTCAGATTCATCCTTTTCCATGCCAATGCCAAACACATAACATAATCCCAGGGCGTTTTGTGCTGCAGCCAATCCCTGTTCAGCAGCCTTGCGATACCAGCTTACTGCCTCGGATACATTCTTTTCCACGCCAATGCCATTCAGGTAGCAGTCCCCAAGATTGCATTGCGCCTCTGGCAATCCATGTTCGGCTGCTTTGAGATACCAACTAACAGCCTCAGATTCATCCTTTTCCACGCCTGTGCCATTCTCATAGCATTCGCCAAGGGAGTTTTGCGCAAGAGCCAATCCCTGCTCAGCTGTCTTGCGGAACAAATAGGCAGCTTTCACAGTATTCTTTGCCACGCCACTTCCATCACGGTAACATATAGCGAGATAGTATTGCGCCTCGGCATGCCCCTGCTCAGCTGCTTTGCTATACCATTTGCAGGCCTCAAATTCGGACTTATACACGCCAGCGCCATTCATATAGCACTTCCCCAGATTATATTGCGCCTCTGGCAACCCCTGCTCGGCTGCCTTGTGGTACCAACTAACAGCCTCAGATTCATCCTTTTCCACACCTGTGCCACTTTCATGGCATTCGCCAAGGGTGTTTTGCGCAAGAGCCAATCCCTGATTGGCAGCCAGTCGGTACCATTTGACAGCTTCCACCATATCCTTATCCACACCGCTGCCATCACGGTAACATATAGCGAGATAGTATTGCGCCTCTGGCAACCCCTGCTCAGCCGCAGTGCTATACCATTTGCGGGCCTCAAATTCGGACTTATACACGCCAGTGCCATTCATATAGCACTTCCCCAGATTAAATTGCGCCTCTGGCAACCCCTGCTCGGCTGCCTTGCGGTACCAACTTACAGCCTCTGATTCATCTTTTTTCACACCAGTACCACTCTCATGGCATTCGCCAAGGGAGTTCTGCGCAAGAGCCAATCCCTGATTGGCAGCCAGTCGATACCATTTGACAGCTTCCACCATATCCTCTGCCACCCCTCTGCCATTGTGGTAACATAGACCGAGATTGTATTGCGCCATTGCATTCTCTTGCTCAGCAGCCTAGCGATACCATTTGACGGCTTCAAATGCGGACTTATCTACCCCTTTGCCGTTTTCGTAGCATTTACCGAGACTGTTTTGCGCCTCTGGCAACCCCTGTTCGGCTGCCTTGCGGTACCAACTAACAGCCTCAGATTCATCCTTTTCCGCGCCAGTACCACTCTCAAGGCATGTGCCA
>JAFSTJ010000084.1 GCA_017450525.1 Victivallales bacterium
AGATACGCGCCTTGCATCCTGACTTCATCATAGAGAACTGTGCCAGCGGCGCGTTGCGCACTGATTTGGAAAGCATCAAGCATTTTGACATTGCGTTCCCCAGCGACAATGGCAATCCCTTCGCCCAGAACGACATACTGGCGGGCTTCTGGTATCGTTTCCTGCCAGGCCAGTTGATGAAGTGGCTTGTCCTGCGCCAGATTGAAGGGAATGTGCCCTTCTTTGGCAAAGAGAAGAAAAAGCCGCTTCTCACGCCCAATGAAGCGACCTGGGAGGAATACGAGCAGGTTGACATGGAATCATTGCTGGCTGCAAACTTCACAGGCGGCTACTATGGCTTCACAGGTGATTTGGCAAGCCTCACTCCTGAGAACAGGGCGCTTGCCGCGAAATATGTGGCTTTGTTCAAGGAAAAGAGGGAATTCATGCGCAACTGCGAAGGATATTGCATCCATGATACGGACCGCTTCAAGGCATTGCAGTTGAGTGACGGCAAGGACGCATTGTTCATACTGCAATACATTGCCAGCGACCAGGTGGAAGAGCGCACCATCTATCCAGTTGCGCTTTGCCCTGACTGCACCTACACCTTCAATGGCAAGGACTATACTGGCTCGGAACTCAAGGAGAATGGCCTGGTAATCCCGATGAAGTACGTTTACCAGCAGTGGAAGAAGCGCGCAGAACTGATTGAGCTGAAGCGCAAGTAGTATTCAGGCGTGGGCTATGTTTTTTCTGGCGACGGCAGTATTCAGCAAAATAGGCCTGGTACAGGATCTGGCGGCAGTCATGCTGATGGCAGGCTTTGCGGCAGCGCTGTTCCATTATATGGGATGGCCCAAGGTCATTGGCTATATTGCGGCTGGCGCATTGATGGGACTTTCTCCCAGCGTGAAGAATTTCCTGATTTCCAATAGCGAAAGTGTGGATGTGCTTGCCAATCTTGGTGTCATATTCCTGATGTTCACTTTGGGGCTGGAATTGAACGTGCGTAAATTGCAGCGCAGCGGCGGCACCATCTTTCCCACGGCCATATTTGATCTGCTGATGATGTTGACGGCTGGATATGCCGTGGGTGTGCATTGCCTGGGACTGGGCCTGCTGCCAAGTCTGTTTCTGGGAGCCATGGTCTGCGATTCCTCGACCACGCTGCTTGCCAAGAGCCTGGAGGAAATGGGCTGCTCCAAGGAGAACTTCGCCTCCAACATATTCGGCACCACAATTTGCGAGGACATTCTGTCCATTGGCGTGATGGCGGTGTTGACTGGTCTTTCGCTGACAGGCCAGTTCCAGGCTGGCGAACTTCTTACGAAACTGGGAGAACTGGCGCTTTTCCTCATCGCGGTTTTAGTGTTTGGCTTCATCCTTCTGCCCAGATTCCTGGACAGGCTTAGCCGCCTAAAGGACAAGGAAACGCTGCTGGTCATAATACTGGGCGTGTGCTTCGGCATTGCTTTCATTGCAGAGAAACTGGAATACAGCCTGGCTCTTGGCGCGTTTCTGGTAGGTGCCATGGTGGCAAAGTCCAGCGTGTCCCGTCGTGTCCACGAAAGCACAGGTGCATTGCGCAGCATGTTCAGCGCGGTGTTTTTTGTTACGGTTGGCTTGATGGTGCGGCCAATGGACATGCTTGCCAACTGGATGCCAATCCTGGGCCTTACGTTGTTGGTTCTGCTGTGCAAGACATTCAATTGTGCATTGATGTCATACCTTACAGGGCAGCCCTACAAGGATGCTCTGAAGATTGGCATTGGCCTGGCGCAGATTGGTGACTTCTCGTATATGATTGCGCTGCTTGGAATGACTTTGAACAAGGGAGCGGACCCGTATCCAAGGCTGTATCAGATTGCCGTGGGCACCTCTGTCCTGACTACCTTGCTTAACCCATTCCTTCTTCGTTCGTCAGTCGCCATGGGCGATGCGCTGGAAAGGCGTCTCCCATCGAAAGTTCTTCGCATAATGCAGGACTATACTGCCTGGATGCGCAGCGCAGGCAAGAACATGAAGAAGGATTCGTCATGGAGCCTGATACGGAACTATTTCGTGTTTTTTGCTGTGGATTTGGCATTGATGGCGGCGGTATTCTTCTCGATGCACTGCCTGAATTATTCCACGGCGTTCTGGGAGATGTTCCCTGATGTGCTGGTGCGATATCGCCATTTCATAGTTTGGCTGCTTACTAGTGCCATCAGTTTCTTTGTAATTGTCAGCGCGTTCCTGAATGCCAGGAATGTGGGAAAGTATCTTGGACGGGCCATATTGCCGAAACTTCCCAATCCTGCGGCGAATCATTCCCTGGAGAACCTGTTCCGCCTGCTTGTTGTGTTGATTGCCATTTTTGTGATGCTGGTGGAATTCACCTATTTCAGCACCATGTTGATGATGGGAACTGGCATGATACTTTGCATTGTGCTTGGCTATGCTCTGCTGTGCCTGGTGTTCTGGAAGAAGGTCAAGGCAATGGCTCTGGAGGGCCAGAATACACTTCAACTCGTGCTTGAAAGAGAAGAGGCTGCGGATGATGAACCTGAAATCAAGGTTAAGCAGAATATGAACAGGAGCATCACCATTCCACAAAACTCAGGTGCAGCAAAACTGACTTTGGCACAGTTGCATTTGAGGCACAGGACTGGCGCGACAATAGTCAAAATCGACAGGCCAGGGCAGGGCGAACTTCCCAATCCAGACGCAAATACGCGCCTTGAGGCAGGTGACAGGTTGTATCTTGTGGCAACGGAGGAGCAGTTCACGAAGACTGTTGAATTGCTGTCCAGCGCCCACATAGAGGCTGGAAGCATGGAGGCTTTGGCTGGCTTCCTGGAACTGCGCATTGAAAATATACGGCTCAAGAAGGGTGACTTCGCGCCAGGCAAGACCTTGAAGGAACTCAGGCTGCGGAATGTGTCAGGGACCACTGTCGTGCGCATCCAAAGAAACGAGGGCGCAATGGAAGACAATCCTGGGCCGAATGTGCAGCTTTTCGAGGGCGATTGGGTATATGTGCTGGGCACATCTCCGCAGATTGCGGCTGCAAGAGCATATCTTGAAGGGGGAGCCTGATGCTGGAACTTGAACCAATCGGCATATTCCATTGCAAGGAAAAATATCCCTACGATGTGCCACGCCAGGGCGTCCTGGCAGGTGCGAATCGTGGGGAAATTGAACTGTTTCCTGGCAGAAATTTTGAACAGGCTCTGCTTGGATTGGAGGGATTCTCCCGAATTTGGGTGCTGTTCCATTTCAGCCAGGCGGAAGGGTGGAGGCCCATGGTACTGCCTCCACGACATACGGAACACAAGCAAGGAGTCTTCGCAACTAGGTCCCCGTACAGGCCAAACCACATTGGCATGAGTTGCGTAAAACTGCTGGGCATTGAGGGCTTGCGCATCATTGTTGAAGGGCATGATTTGCTGGAAGGCACTCCTGTGCTGGACATTAAGCCATACCTGCCTTACGCCGATGCCTTTCCCGATGCCAAGGCTGGCTGGACAGAGCAGGCCGAGGCTAAATACGCAGTCTCATTTTCGGAAACAGCTGCTGCTCAGTTGGATTGGCTGGAGAACAATGGCGTGCCATGCATAAGGGCATTCATTCTTGACCGCCTTGAAAATGAGCCCCTCAATTCACGCCGCAACAGGATGTGCGGTGACCTGCTGGCATACCGCACCTGGCGCGTGCGCTTCGAGGTGACAGAGGGCAGGGTATTGGTCCAGGAAATCCTGTCTGGCTACACACAGGAGGAATTGCAGGACACGGCAGACAAATACGGGGACAAGCAGGTGCATAGGCTCTTCTTGACGCAGAGACGCAGATAAAAATAGATAATCTGTGGTAATTGGTGAAAATCTGTGAATAAAAACAGTATTTCTGCGTTATAA
>JAFSTJ010000010.1 GCA_017450525.1 Victivallales bacterium
ACGGAAGGGAAATGCGCCCTCCTCCGCTAAAGCTACGGAGGGCAGATTTTCGCTGCGCGAAAATCTGGTGGAGCTAAGGGGATTCGAACCCCTGACCCCTACGTTGCGAACGTAATGCTCTACCAACTGAGCTATAGCCCCATCTTGAAAATTGTGCCATAAGATAGCGTGGAAATCCGCATTAGCAAGTCAGATGGTTCCAAAAACGTCTAAATTGTAACGGGGAACTCGGGATAGCTGTCAATTACGGCTTCGGTTTCAGGCGGGCACACCACGTGGAGGTGGACCTTGCCGTCAAGCAGCCGCCAGTTTATGTGAATCTCGCCGTAAGGAGTGGGAACAGTGCCTGATGCATGAGTGAGCGAACCTGGATAGGGCTTGACCTGGAAACGCCTGAAGCCTGGCTCCAAAGGCATGACACCCAATATGTAGCGATGGCAATAATAGACAGGCAAGCTGCTCCAAGCATGGCACAGGCTGCCTGCATAGTCGAAGGCATCTCCGCCATCATCGGTTTCCCAGAAGGTGGTGGCACCTTTCAACACCATCGCATCGTAGTTTTCGCGTATGCATTTGTCCATCGCAAGGCGGGATTCTGGCGACACATTCATCCATGCCCGCAGAAAATATGGCATGGCACTGAATGTGACAGACAAAAGATCCTTGTCATTGTATGCCTTGAAGAACTGCGGGCTGGCTTCATCAGGGGACACGACGCCAATGTCCAGCATAAGCGCCTGTGTATGCTGATGCAGCAATTCAGTATCATCGCCTGTCCTGAAATAGCCATTCTCCATGTGGAAATATCTGCGTATGGCCCCCGCAAGAGCATCGGCCTCCTTCGCGTACATGTTGTCGAACATCTTGTTCACGCAGGACAGCACTTCCAGGAAATATCCGTTGAAGCACGCATTGAAACGCTCCTTCTCCGACTGCCAGAGATTGCCTTGGGCACCAATGCTATGCCCAGTCATGCCAGGAATCCACTCGAAGAAGCGCCATATCTTTTCGTCATTGAACTGGCTGTAAAGTCCTGTTGCCTCATCATAGCGTGCAAGCACGGCATCCACAATACGTGAAATGCCCTGTTTGTTCTCCGCCACTAGTGAGAAGTCCCCGCTATACAGGTAGTATTCGTAAAGTTCAATGATCCAGACAAGCGTGAACACCTCAATGGCAAGTTCGGGATGGCGCGGAGATGTGATTGCAAGCTGTCCATTCTCCATAGGCTCCTTGCCAAGCAATGTCAGGCATGCTCTGGCAAACTTGTAGTTGCCCCAGGTGTAATAGCCAAACAATGCCTGGTTGCGGGAATCGTAGGCATACAATGCCTGCTCGCGCCAAGGACAGTCCTCGTAGTGCTCGTGCATGCAGCACTTCAATGTGTGTATGCCAATGGCTCGGCTCAACAGCATAAAGCGGTCCTCGCACTCAAAGTCCGCCTCCTTGTCCAATGGCAGATTCTGCTCCTGAATCTGGGTATAGCCTAGTGTGACAGTACCCGTGTAGTTGGTGATATGCAACTCAAGATAACGCGCCCCAATGCGGCGGAAGCGATGGCAGAACTGCTCCATGCCGTCGCCACAGCAGACATAGCGGTCTGCAAAGCTGCGTTTGCCTACATAGCAGCGGACGCGGCCATCGTCCAAATGCTCGCCGTAGGCGATGTCAACGATAGTGCCTGCAGACGCGGCGATTGCCAGTTTCAGGAAGCCGACTGTTTCCCATCCCAAATCAATTGTGACATACACGCCATCGGTATTTTCAGGGCGAGGAAGTATGGTCAAGCTATCCTGTGGTAGCATGGTGCGATAGCGACCTGGCGCCAGGTAATCAATCTCAATGCCCGACATGTCGAAGAAATTGTTCTGCTGGAATTGGGGGCGGAGGAAGTCAGCCTGGCATATCTCCGCAAATGAGCCTTCCTGCAAGGTGCGCTTCACGTAGCCGAACTGCACCAGGCGCACACTAGGCAAGTCCCTTGGCACAAGAGGCGGCACTTCACGGGCAAAGTACCTGGGATGGTAGTCCATGACGATGGCATTGTCGCCTTTCGCATCAACGCCTTGCCAAATGAAGGTGCGCCTGGCATCATAGCAGAAGCACTTGCCGACCTGGGGCGACACATTGTCATGCACAGGCAAATACGCCTCGTTGCGGCGAAAACGCCAGGTGCTGTCTGTGGCGCAAAGCAACTTGTCGCCAGCATATATCACTGCTGCAAATCCATGAACACAGTCATTATCATAAACCGCAAACTGCGCGTTGAGATTGAAAAGTTCCACATTGATGACATTCTCGCCCTGCTTCAATTGAACATTCCAGGTTGTCACGCTTTTCTCACCAGGGACATCCGCCAGCTGTGAAAAGGGGAGATGGGCGCCATTCACAAAGACAGCCACATCCTTGTCACCAGCGATTTCCAGCGTGGCGCTCTGCGCCTCGTCGCAATTGAAAGCCTTGCTGAAAATCCAGAAACTGTTGACTTCCTCTGGTACTGAAAGCCACTGCGCCTTTTCAATCATCATAATTCCATTCTCCAAATCTAATGTTCCAATTCACATTGCATAATTTACCCATTCCCCCCCAAACCGCAATATTCAACGCAAAGACGCTAATGTTCAACGCAAAGACGCTAAGACGCAGAGACGCAGAATTTTTTAAATATTCTCCTCGCCTCTGCGCCTCAGCGTTAAAAAAAACTCCGCGCCTCTGCGCCTCTGCGTTAAAAAACTCTGCGTCTCTGCGCCTCTGCGTTAAATCTCTGCGTTGATAGGTGGCTTGCATACTAGCGGAAATGGGGTATTGTACTCCTTGATTTTGTTAATGTTAAACACATACAACATTTAGGAGAATAATCATGTCCAGGGCAGAGAAGGCGTTTGAGATTGCTCGCGAGATTTATTCGGAGCATGGCGTGGATGCGGCGAAGGCGATTGACATATTGGACAAGATTCCGATTTCGATACATGCCTGGCAGGGAGACGATGTGAAGGGCTTTGAAAGCACAGGACATTCGCTGACGGGTGGATGCCAAGTCACTGGCTCGTATCCTGGCTGCGCAAGGAACTCCGAAGAATTGCGGGCTGATTTGGAACTGGCGCTGAAGTTGATACCTGGCACATCCAGGGTATGCCTGCAAGGTCACGAGGTGGATGTGATGTTCCCAGGCGTTGACAGGGATGCATTCACCATAGACAATTTCGCAGGATGGCTTAACTGGTCAAAGGAACGGGGCATTGGAATGGACATAGCCCCTGCATACTACTCGCATCCAAAACTAGATCATGGCCTGTCCCTCTCGCACCCCGATCCAGGCATCAGGCGCTTCTGGATCAACCACGGCAAGGCAATCAGGCGCGTGGCCGAGGCATTCGGCAAGGCGCAAGGCACGCCTTCGGTATGCAACCAATGGGCACCAGACGGCTTCAAGGATACGCCTGCCGACAAATTGTCGCCTAGAATACGCCTCAAGGAAGCACTGGATGAGATGTTCGCCGATGTGATAGATGAAAAATATGAACTTGACTGCGTGGAGCCCAAGTTGTTCGGCATAGGCGTGGAATCATACACGGTGGGTTCCAATGACTTCTACCTGATGTATGCCGCCAAGGCAAACAAGTTGATGTGCTTCGATTCAGGACATTTCCATCCAACGGAGGACGTCGGAGACAAGATAAGCGCGGTGGTGGCGCAGCAGGGCCGTATGCTTCTGCATGTGAGCCGTGGCGTGCATTGGGACAGCGACCACGTCATCCTGCTGAATGACGAATTGCTGCGCATCGCCAGGGAGACTGTGCGCTGCTGCAATGGCGGCACAAACATCTACATCTGCCTGGATTATTTCGATGCCTCAATCAACAGAATCGCAGCCTGGACCATCGGCGCACGCAACATGCGCAAGGCACTGCTCATCGCCTTGCTGGAGCCATATAATGAACTGGTGCAGTTGGAGCAGAACTGGGACTTCACAGGCAGGATGGCGCACAGCGAGATGTCAAAGGCGCTGCCATGGACTGACGTGTGGCAATTCTACTGCGAAAAGAACGGCATGCCAGACGACTACGCAATGATGGAGCCAATTCGCGCATACGAAAAGAAAGTATTGCTAAACAGGGATTGATTTTGCCATGCAACTTAAAATGTACTTTTTCCCCGAAAGGGACGAGATACCGCAACTTGAAGTGCCAGAGGGCTTCGAAATACGCGCACTAAAGCACGGCGATGAGGAACAATATCTTGCCATGAGGCCAATGTCAGGCTTTACTGAATGGGATAGAGCAAAGTTGGACGAGTATCTGAACGGCCCTGCCAAAAAGGTAATGCTTATCGTGGACAAAGCCAGCGGAACCTTTGCACAAGCGGCTTCGGCAGAGGCCTACATAGAAGAAGGCACAGGACAGTTTGGCTGGCTTCTAAGCAATCCCGCCTACAGGGGACGCGGCCTGGGCAGGCCCATTTCCATAGCGACCATGCAGGCACTAAAGGAAGTGGGATTCAAACGCTTTGTGATATTCACCGATGACTTCAGGGTGCCCGCGCTGCGCATCTACCTCAAACTGGGGTGGCATCCTGTATATCATGCGGATGACATGGAGGGGCGCTGGGATGCCATCGGCAAGCAGTTGCAATTGGACTTCACTCCGACTGACGCCAATGGCATACTTCTGCCCCCAAGGCGCTTCTCCTAAAAGCTTTTTTATCCACAGATTTACACAGATAATCACGGATTACGCCGCTTCGCGGCTTCCTATTTACCTACCCATGGGGAACATAGAAACTAATCTGTGATAATCTGTGCAAATCTGTGGATAAATATAAAATTACCTCCTGAACCAGAGGTGCATTTGCGCCAGGTGTTCACCAGTCCTTGCCGAAAATGCGTTCTGCATTGCGGTAGAATATGTTTTTCTTGTCCTCGTCAGTGATTTTGGCGGAGAGAACGCCGCCCACCGCCTGGTATTCGTCAAACCAAGGCAAGTCGGTACCATAAAGCAGCCTTTCGCTGCCCACTGCATCGACTAGCATCTCGATTATTTCGCGTTCACCTGGGATTGCGGTCAGTTCCAGCCAGACATTGTCATTGGTCTCCTTCACCACGCGGCGGGCGTATTCCCAGTCGCCATAGATGGAATGCCCCATGAAGAACTTCACATTGGTGTATTTCTGGGCGACTTCCAGCATTACAGGGCCTCCATTTTCGGGAGAGGTACCCCAGGTGTGGTTCAGGACAGGCAGTCCTCTTTCGTCAGCGAATTTAAGTGCATATTCCCAAGCCTTGTCGGTGACTGGAATCTTATAGTATCCAGCCAGGAATTTAAGCCCTACTGCGTAAGGCGCCCACTTGTCGAAAAGGGCAAGATCCTCCTTGATGTATTCAGGATAGCGGGGCACGATTCCCACATACATCCTGAACAAGTCCGGGTATTGTTTGCAAATCTCATATACTTCGGCATTGCGCTTGCTGCCGAATATGACATGGTGATGGGAAAACACCAGATGCTTTACTCCAATGCGCCTCAAATGCGCCGCCATTGAGACTGGTTCGCACAGTTTCATGTATATGCCGTTGTGCGTGCCCATGTGTCCATGCATGTCATAGATAGGGCATGGTGCCTTGCCTGTGCGCCAGAACTGTTCCGCAAGTGAACCTTCCCTCTTCCAAATAGGCTGTTTCATAATTCGACCTCCTTCAGCATTTTGGACAGGTTTTCACCTGCGATTTTCACAATGTCCTCCTGGCTCAAGCCAGAATACTTAAGTTGCAGCATGCCAGAGCCTTGAATGTACCTGGGATAGCCGCTGCTGTACAGGAATCGTTGCGCACCGTATGTGTTCGCCAAATCGCAAATGCCCTCTGGCACCCAGTAGCCAGTCATTCCATAGAAGAAATTGGGATAAGTCTCCAGCATTGGGCGAACCTGCCTGTCATAGCCCCATTTTCCGTAGGTATCGCAAAGAACCAGGATGTTTTCAGGGAAATCCGCCACGAAGTTGTATAGTTCCCGCCAGTGTCCAGAGAATGCATTTAAGAACACAGGCACCTTGCGTTCCAGGGCGGCGTCCATGATCTTGCCCAAAGTCAGGCGGCATGGCACAAAGCGGTGTTCGTCTGGATACAAAGTTAGGGCTGTGATGCGGTTTTCCTTCATTTGCCTGAAGAATTCGTCTGGTTCAGGCAATTCTCTGCATTGGGAAGGCAAAATGCTCCATATTCCAAAGAGGCGGCTGCCTTCATCTTCACGCAGCATTTCAGCCAGAACATTGTTGCTTTCGATGGCACCTAGCATCGGGGCATTGATGTGCCTGACCAGTGCGCAGTCCACGCCATACTCGTCCATTTCATCCAGCAAGGCCTTTGCATCGGGACCGATGCCAGTATTTGGCCCAGAGCCGATTTTACAGTCCGCGTCAAAAAAGAAAAGATCTTCCATAATTTTGTATCTCCTGGAGTAAAGTTATTTGGTAAAGCCTGCCTTTTCCGCTGGCTAAGCCAGCGGCTACGATAGTCTGATGTCTTTTTAGGCAGAGAACATTGAAATGCGCCTGTCGCCTCTGACATTGGTTGCGATAACTTCTGGTGATGAGAAGCAAAGCAGTTTTGCCTCTGGTTTGAGGTGCGCCAGGAAATCAGCATTAATCAGGTCCCTGGTTGGAAATGGCGGGGCGTCAATCAGAGGCACCTGTACTGAAATGACATCAGCGCGTGCAAGCGCCTCCAGCGGCACGAATACTTCCATTCCCTCGTTGCTGACCTGGCAACCGCCCATTCCATTGCCCCACAGTTCGAAGAAATGCTGGCTTAATTCGTCCGCCTCGGCAAAATTGCGTGGTGGGTCGCACAAAATTACATGGCATCCAATTTCCTCTGCGATACTGCGAAGTTTGGAGCCCAGTTTCCCCACTCCCACTAGTCCCACAGAGCATCCTTCAAATAGATGCGCCTTGAATATTACTTCAATGTCCATAAACTAAAACGCTCCGCCTCCATGAGGAGGCAGAGCGATAAAAAACTCTGCGTTTCTGCGCCGTTGCGTTGAATTAATTCAAGATACCTCCGCACCAAAGTAGAGCGCTTTTAGTTGTGCTATTTTTCATGTTGTTCTCGGCGCGGAGCACTGCTTCAGAGATGGTTTCCACATGGCCATCGCAAAGAATGAAATTGGCTTTGCCGCCGTGGCGTGCCCTGTCAATGCGCTGCCCGCCATTATACACCATTGAGGTGCCGCTTTTTGTTGGAGAAACCACGCTGGCACCGCCGTAACCGCCCGCGATTGTATAGGAAGGGCTTCCACTATCATAGATTGAATCTGCAATTACCGCCTTGCCGCTGGGGGACATAATTTGGCTCAAATGGTAAAGGGCATATTTTTTCTGATTATTGACATTAGTGGTAGAACCATTACTCCAATATGAACTGCCGCCTACGCAGTAACATAACATGCCATAATGGGTGGAGCTAAAGCCACTTATCAGCGAGTTTTGGGAAGGGCATTTGAATGGCACATCTTTGGTCCATTGCTTTGCATATTTGGTGAAATCAATGCCATAGCCTGAGATTTCGCCTGTCATGCCGATGAAATCCCTGATGAAATACGTCCATGGCGCATCCTTAGGTGTCAGCACGCCACGATTAACGTAGCGGAACGGATCGGACGTGGACGTTATACCTGCCTTGTATGGCAGCATGACATCATCGTTTTCCAGCGCGTACTGGAGATAGCCCACGGCAATGGTCTTTTCGTTGTTGATGCAGGAAACAAGGCGTGCCTTTGCACGTGCCTTTGACAAGGCAGGCAACAACATTGCCGCAAGAATGGCGATTATCGCAATGACCACAAGCAACTCAATAAGCGTAAAAACTCTTCGCATGATTTGTCTCCGTTAATTTGCGATTGTACATAAGTTTGCGTAATTATACCAAAGAATACAAGCGCTGTCAATACCCTATTTCGATTTTTTATGTGGACTGTGGACTGTGGTCTGTGGACTGTTAGGTGTCTGCGGCGAAGCCGCGGATAGGGGGTGTGCCTAAACTAAACGCGGGGCTCTCGCCCCGCGCACCTAACAGACCACAGTCCACAG
>JAFSTJ010000085.1 GCA_017450525.1 Victivallales bacterium
ACCAAGAAAACTACCAAGAAAACTACCAAGAAAATCATGGACATCATGAAGTCGATGCCGGATGTCACGTTGGCGGAACTCGCCAACGCGACCGGACTTTCGGTGGATGGCGTGAGGTGGAACATCCGCAAGCTCAAGGATGCGAACCTTGTCCGCCGCGTCGGTCCCGACAAGGGCGGCCAGTGGGAGGTGGTGTGATGAGTGTGAAATGTGGAATGCGGAATTCGGGAAGTGGAATTGCCGTGCGCGGCGGCGCGGCGGCACGGAGCGCTGCTGGCACGACGCAGCACGTGAGGCTGGGCGATGTGGCCGAGGAGGTCCGCGAGAATTGGAGCGGGCCAACTGCCGATGTGCCTGTTGTCGGATTGGAGCATATTGAGCCAGATGAAATATGGCTTCGCAAATGGGAAGTAAATCCAGATGAGAACACCTTTTCCAAGGCTTTCCGCAAGGGGCAGCTTCTCTTTGGCCGCCGTCGCGCCTATCAAAAGAAACTATCGCTTGCTCCCAGCGACGGCATTTGTTCTGGCGACATAACCGTCATCGCCGCGAAAAGCGACAAGGTCGTTCCTTCGTTGCTGCCGTTTCTGCTTCGTACTGACAAGTTCTTTGATTATGCAATCCAGGGGTCTGCAGGCTCGTTGTCGCCGCGCGTCAAATGGGCACACCTCGCCAAGTACGAATTCGACCTGCCGCCGATGGACGAGCAGAAGAAGCTTGCCGAGCTCCTCTGGGCCGCGAACGACCTCAAGGAATCCTACAAAAAGGCCATCACCGCCACCGATGAAATGCTCAAGGCCAAGTTCCGGGAGATGTTTGGGGATGCGGGGGATGGAGAGGATTTTAATGCAGAGACGCAGAGGCGCAGAGAGGTAGATGGTGGAAGTGTTTCACACGGAGACGCGGAGGCGCGGAGCAAGTGGCCAATGGTGAAATTGGGGGAAGTTTTTGAGACATGTTCTGGTGGTACTCCCTTGACAAAACACAAGGAATATTATGACGGGGGAACTATACCATGGATGACTAGTAGCGAAGTGTCGCAGGGAATTATTACAACAATTGAAGGCCGAATAACTGAACTTGGATTAGAAAAATCAGCAGCGAAGCTTGTGCCTGAAAATTCAGTCGTTGTGGCAATGTATGGTGCGACTGCGGGGAAAGTGGGTTTGTTGAAAGTCAAAACGGCGACCAACCAGGCTGTTTGCGCAATTCTACCTAATAGCAAAGTACTTCCAGAGTATTTGTTATTTACATTATCAGCAAAGCAAGATTATATGGTTTCAAATGCCAAGGGAGGAGCTCAACCTAATATTTCCCAAGCGTTTATCCGCAACATCTTTATTCCCCTCCCGCCGCTCTCCCTCCAGCGCGAGTTTGTTGCGATAGCCGACAAGGCGGAGTCGGCGAAGACGAATCTCAAAAAATCCATCGCCGCCATAGACCAAGTGATGAAAGGGTTGATCAACCAGTAAATTAATGCGCTTATGTACAAGAATTCCAAAGCACTTTTCGACATTGATCAGATGCGCAACCGGCTGTGGATGGAACATCTCGCCGTTATGGTTGGCGCAGGTTTCAGTCTGAATGCAAAGCGGAAAGACGCGACTCGCCCATTGCCGCCTGATTGGCAACGGCTCTCAATGTCTTTGGCGAATAAATTGTACCCTAATGAGCCGCCCGCCGATGTTTCAAACCGCAAAACGCCGCTGGCGCTTGGAGAAGAATTCTCTGCCCAATTCGGACGAGATGCGCTGGATGTTTTCCTTAGAGAGCAGATTGATGACAAAAATCTGTTGCCGGGAGAACTTCACAACGAATTCTTCAAGTTGCCTTGGACTGAAGTTTTCACCACAAATTATGACACGCTTTTAGAGAAGGCGACAGAGGATGTTCTAAAGCGCCGATTCCAAGTTATTCACACGGCAGAGGATCTTCTGGAATCTGAATCGCCGCGCATTGTAAAGTTGCATGGCTCGGTAGATTGCGAGACCCGCCCATTAGTTTTTACAGAAGAAGACTACAGGACATACGATGCGAAAGGTGAAAATGAGCCTTTCGTCAATTTGGTACGGCAGACATTGACCGAGGACTGTCTCTGTCTAATAGGCTTCTCCGGCAAAGACCCCAATTTCCGGAAATGGGAAGGATGGCTTCGCGACCATTATAAATTCGACGGCGAACATCCGAGGATATTCCTTGTCGGGGCAAGGGATGTTTCAGAGCCCGAGTCCATAGCATTCGCCAAACGCGGCATTTGTTTGGTCAATCTCTCTGATTGCTTTGACGACTGCAATGGCGACATCCAAAAGGAATTGCACTGTCTCTTTGATTTTTTAGGGCATGATCTAACCAATGCGTCATGGAAAGCCGGATACTGTAATGTTTGGGATGAAAACACTCCTGAGGGAAAAGTCTGTGAATGCATCGAAAACATAAGAGGAGAATTCCGTAACTATCCTAATCAGCTTGTGCTTCCGCACGAACAGTTCTGGAGGTGTGTGGAGGCGTCTAACCGATTCTCCACTGGCGCATTTGTTAGATTGCTGAATATGCCGTCGCCATGGGACCTCAAAGGGCTTCATGTACTTGTGCGCCGATTTGACCAATGCCTTTCTCCTCTTTTCAGCGACAAGAGGATGATTGAAGCCTACGAAGATATCATGCGGCGGTATTCAAAGGTTTTGTCAAACTATCATTATGAAAACGATGAGGACTATGAATTTCGACGTTGGTATGAAGAATTGATGTTTGCACACCTGAGATGGAGCCGTCAATACTGTGACATCGACAGATGGAACTACGATTGTGCAGTAATAGACAAGGCCATTAATCGTCAGAGCCCTTGGGACACGAACGATTACATTTTCGAACGCATACAACAGGCATTTGCCTTGCCAGACGTGAAAATGCTCGACCGGTTGGTGTCCGAGTGGCGCGGCATGTACCGGATGGGGAAGTACAATGTTAAATTCGCTTCTGTCCTTTTAGAGCTTGGTCATGCCGAGGAAGCCGTCGATTTGCTGAAAAAGACGCTTGCCGAAATTAGGCAAAAAATCCCGCGCGGTAAGTTCAAGGGAGATGTTGAACTCTTGAGTGTGGAAGGATCGGCATTGATCGCCCTTAACATGGCCGAAGCTGATGGCGAAGTAAAAAGTGAAAATTACGAACGACTAAAGCAGTTAGCCGCTTATGGGTGCAACCCGTGGATTGAACTTAACTATCTCGATGCGTTACTGTCAGCCCCCATGCGCAAAAGGTCAGACTTCAGTCTTGAATGCGATCTTGACCAATCCTCAAGTTGCGTTTTTACTGAGTACGTTTGGCCCGAAGAGCCCTTGCACGCATTCCAGCTTTTCAGGTATTTTGAAGAGATGGGACTGCCGGTCTTCACGCCTACATCGACTTTGATTGCCAAAGGGCTGCAAGGGGCTGTCGCCCGTGCGGCTTCATATGCTCCAGGGTGGGCATTTGGAATGTTTATCCGGTCTGGCAAAGGTCGAGACGTCTCGCTAAAGACTTTTTTCGGGTTTGAGGCACTCCGCAAGATGACCGCCAAGCAAGTTGACGGGCTTGTTTCAAATTATGTCGCACAAGTCAGTTACATGCTGGATGAACACCTTGATGCATTGCTTGATAAGCGAGAGAATTATTATTGCAAACTCGCCCCGATTTTGATTGAGGTATTGTCCCGGCTTTGCTATCGGGCTGGTGGGCGAGCTTTAGAAAGTGTATTTGACCTTGGCATCAGGATTTATTCGCTTGATGTAAAGAAGCGGGGGACATTGTTCTCTGGCCTCGGCAGGTATTTCAGCAGATTACTAGAAGCCATGTCGCCAAGGCGAATATTTGAACGGCTCGACCAACTTCTTGCTATAGACATACCTCGCGTATACAACGAAAACTATGATTGGCAAAATCCGCTTCGTGTTGATTGGAGAGGTTTTAAATGCAATGGGGAAGAAGTTTCAGATGAACTCAAAAAGTTAATGGCCAAACTTGTAGAGATGGCCGATACGGACGATGTTCGTTTCAGGTCTGAAGTGATGGTTTATTGGAGCGTCTGCCTTGAATTAGGAGCTGTGTCAAATAAACTTAGAGCACAAATGTCAGAGGTAATAGCTAGACATTGCGCCCCCAATGGATATTTTGCAGACAACCATCTTTGTCGAGTTGCCCTGAAGGGTATCGTTGATCAGGGCTACATTCCTTTCGATGTTGATGCCACACTACGGGATTTTTATAAAAGCTATCATTTCCCGCTGTTTACCAAAGAAGAAGACTCGGAACATTCTTGGTTGGGTTGGAATGGAGACCCCACCGCTAATTTCGCCAACTCCATCTTGCTTTCCAGTTCAGTATTCATAAACAGCAAAACATATAGGGTTGAGCTTGATTCCTGCGAATGTAACATTGTACTTTCGAACTTCCTGGAAAGATGGCAGAAAGACTCTAAGCGGGTGCTAGAGATTCTGAGAACTAAGGATCCACTGCATTGTCAAGAGCAGATGCGCATCAGAGTGCATAATTACGACATGGTTCTAAGCGATGTCGTGCTGCCGCTTGTAAAAGAAGGCTCGGCGCGTAAAGCTTTTGAGGAACTTGCAGCCAATGAATTCTTTGCCGACGCCTTTCCAGCCTCTTGCGTTGAGATTGGCGTTTCTTGTGGCAGGGCGGCAGATGTATTTACCCGCCTTCATAAACTACTGCTTCAGGCTAAAGGTCGCCATTTCAATCAAATATGTGATGCTGTGTATTTGGCATGTCGCCACAGTGTGAAGTTCAGAACCCCACAACCGCCCACAAGCCTTCTCCAAACATTAGTTAATGTCATTGCGTTAGGTGGTTCTAATGAGTTCAAATCATCATCGCGAGTCGTCGCTGCTCTTTGTAGAGACGATCTTTTGCCGTCGCCACTTGTAGGCATTATGGATGGCTTTCTCGCGCAACTTCTAAATACAATGAGTGATGGTGACGGTGAGCGCTTTGAAGACGGCGTAAGGCTGTACGTGTATCTCAACGCCGCGAGACTTGCGGCAGAAGTTCATGAGCTGGTGAAGCGTCTCAACATTCAAGAACTTTTGCCTGGAGTTCATTCATGGAAGTCGTATTGCGAAAGCACTGAAGCTTTTTCATGTTACAGAAATGCCTGGACGGCGGTTGTTGAAAAGAAACAGGCAGAGAACAGGGAGGAATAGCCAATGGCTAATTCCGCATTTAACATGGAAACGTATGGCGTGAGTTTTGAGGGTTTTGAACCATCGTGTGGATGGCCCATGTACAAGCACACGGAAGAGGAGCTGATTCCGTATTTGAAAAACGAGGTCGTGCGGTGGCGCGAGCGTCGCGACGAGGCGGCGAAGGAACGGGCGGCGCTCAAGGGGCTTCAGGCCGATCTCGAAGGTATGATGAAATCACGCGACGGGCTTATTGCCAAGTTGCAGGCGAAGATATCGGGCAGCGAGACCAAGGTCAACGACGTGATGCCGCTAGCGGTAAAGGAAGCCAAAGTCGAGACAAGCAGTTC